>JANYEQ010000034.1 GCA_025363015.1 Bacteroidota bacterium | reverse complement strand
AATTAAATCTAAAGCACTTTTAGCCGTACTACTTTGCTGCAATAATGTAGCTATATCGCTAGTATTAAAGCTATACAGTGGAAAATTGTTATTTGCAGGAGATGCTTTAATGCTTGTGGTAAGCATAGATGGACTTGTTACTGCTTGTAATTTGTTTTGGTTTGTTAAGGGTTGACTTGCAAATACTCCAACTCCTGAAAAACCATAACGGTAAGGTTTAGCAACGTTTATTTGTATCCTTACATCGCTTGGCATATTAGCAGGGTCGTTAAATCCAAAACCAGTTTTTACCATTGGCATTGATACCCACATAATATCGCGTTCAACGGCATTTAGTGGAGCATATTCACCACCACCAATTGTTACGTTTAAGTGCGCAAAAAACGATTGTAAAATATAAATCATTCTTTTACCGTAATCATAAGAACCAACACCATAAGGAGTGGTTAATAACTCAGGCTCCCAAGGATAACCACCAGAACCTGTAAATGATGATGAAACATTATTACCACTAAATACATATACAAAGTGTTTGCCTCCCATTGCGTATGAGTATGGGTAATTTTTATTAGCAGTAGGGTTCCATTTCATATCATTACCATTATTTTCTTTTTGGTAACTATCTTCGCCAAAAGCCATGTTTAAGCGCTCGCCTGTTTCAATATTAATAGCATAACCTGGAAACCAGCCCATACCAGTGCCACTTATAAAGTTGGGATCATCAATATTTGTACTTGCTACTGTAGTTGTTGCGGCTACTCCATTTTTATCAACCGATGCATGGTTTCGGGGGGAGAAAAATACGGCATTACCTTCGCTTAAATTTGCTTTTTCTTGCATTTCTAATACTACGCAACGTGTCCATTTACTTTTATCTTTGGTATAAACAATTAAAGCACTACTCATTTTTCTTAAGTCCGTGTTTCCTCTATCAGGGCTTGTAGTGTTAATTGTACTATTGTAATAAATAGAATTATTATTTATTTTATCTTGAGCGTCGTTATTCCAAATTTCACTATTTAAACCTGGTCCACCAAAAACGCGTGCAGGGAAAGCGTTGTTGTTGCTTGCATTTATACTATAAAACGAAGCACATAATGGGTAAGGTGCCCAAGTACCACCTAAAATTTTACCAAATTGTTTGTTTTGGTCGTAAAACACAGCATCTGAACCTACTTTACTATATAAGGCATCGTCGTTACTGGTAATAATGTTATAACCTAAACTTGTTTTGGTATTACCAGAGTGTATCCAATTATCTGGAGTACTACCATCAACGTCGGCAACTGGGTTTAGCCAACCCGATGTACCATTTGTATATGTTAAGCTAGCTCCTAAAAACGAACCTAAGGCTGGGGCATAATTATCATCGGCTTTAAGTAAAGAAAAATTGGTAAAGCTATTTGTATAATCACCTGGGTCTCCCACTTGTTTTACATTAATAGAAAAACCTAAATCAGGAAAATAAAATTCATTACCAACTTTAATGGTTTGGTGGTACACATCTAACGAACTCGTAGGAGCGGTTAAATCGTTTGGATAATATTTTTTATTGGTAGATAAATCTGTTAATTCCCAACTTGTGTAATCAACATTTAACATCGCAGTATTTAAACCATTACCTGTTGCATTATTTGTAGCATTTGTAGCTGCAGATGCCATAGCATTTACACTTGTGCTTGGTAATGTTAAAGTACTTGAATTAATAAATCTAAATGTAAAGTTAGAGTTTACTACATTTAAGGGGTCAACTACTTTTACTGAAATAGGGCCTTGGCCATTTTCGTAAGTAATATTAGCCATTGTAAAGTTGTTTACAATATCTAATTCTGAGGTTTGGGTTAAAGTTAAAGGGTTACCACCGTTACCTTGCCCTTCTACTCGGGTAATTTTAGGGCCAAAACCATAGGCTGATTGTGATACTGTTCCATCTTTTTCAATATCAGTATTATGAGGGATACCTGCAGCGCGTTTGTTTTTACGCCCCTCTAAATATGGACGTTTTTGACCAAACGAGTTGGCTGTAGGATTTTCTGCAATACTAGTATTTTCTTTGAATGTTAAATAATTATTGTAAGCATAGGCTACAGCTAAATAATAATAGGTTTTATTATTAATTAATTTCTTATTATCGGCTGTAGAAAAGGCATCATCAGTAATTTTAAAGGTAGAAGAAATACCTTTATCTGAACCTGCTACTTTTTGTGATGGTACCAATGCACCTAAAGATTGATCTAAAACATAATTTGTTAAGTTAGTTACACCATTTTGAACATCGCATTGAAAAACAACTTTTGCTTTAGTAGCATCGGTTAAATCTGATGAAGTAACTTTATCGTCGCGCACTTGGTACACGATATACCCTTCAAAACGATAATTTCTATCAGGGTTTTTAATAGCAGAAATGGTAGATGTAGGATCGGAAGGGATAGAAATATCAACTTCTTGATAATCATTGTTAAAAACTTTATAGTTATTACTTACACCTTTTTTGTTGGTTAAGTAAACTATTAATTCATTATTTAATTCTTGTATGGTCATATCTGGTGCTTCAGGACCATCTAATAATTTAAAGCAATTATCAAATAAGGCTTGGGCTTTATCATCGGCTATTTTTAATAGTTCAATAGATTGAATATTACCGCCTTTAATAGGGCTTTGTGCCCAAGGCATACCAAATGTAAGGGTATTTACATTTCCCGGTTTTAAGGTAAAAGGCCCTGCAGATTGAAGAAAACGTCTATCACCAGGTAAATTACCTGCCGATTTTTCTGTCCAACCGGTACCTGCTACTGGGTCACCATCGTACACAAATTGTGCTGGAGATGTACCTCCATAAGCATTACCACCTTGTGTAAAAGCCGATCCGTCTTTCCAAAAGCCAGTCATAAAATTGTAGTAGTGGATGGCAATATCAGGGTTAGTAGTTTGAGGAGGAAAAGCACCAATATTATTGTTATAGTATGTAAAGCGACTCATTTGGATAGTTTCGCCTGGCTCATCCACACCTGTAAATTGGGTTTGTGGCACACCTGTAAGTGGTCCGTCAAAGTCATTGTCTATTCCATCTCCAGCATCAGCAAGTGGGCCTCTAAAAAAGTCGCAACCTAAAGCTGGTGGAAAATCTAGGTAACCATTTGTACCTGAAGCTGTTTCGTCGTACCCGTCAGAGTTATAAATGTATCCTAAACCGCGTTTTACGTCGCAACCCACATAATCATCTAAATAGTAACCTAAATCGGCATCATTCCAAATTGTAAAATAAGTTTGATTTAATTGAAATGAAGAGCGGTTATGAATTTCATAATTATAAAAGGTCATGTTATTAATTTCGTCGTTGGTTTTAAAGGCAAATGCTTCGGCACGCACTTCAACACCAATTGGCACACCTGTAGTTTCGGTATGAGGTCCACCTTTATCGTTAAATACCCAAAATAAAGTGTAATCGCCATATAATTTTGATTTACAAAAACCTAAGTTATCTTTTTCAGCTTTGTTATATACGTCGTAATCCGGGTAATCACCGTCTGCTGGGTTATATAATAAATCGTTATTTGCATCATGAAAAGGAGCTAAATTAATATCTTCGTTTAAAGAAGTGTTACCATTACCTGGCCAAGCTGCTAAATTTGGGCTAATTACACCACTTGCAACAAAAGCATCCACATCTGAGCGGCTTATTTCAAATAAATTATCGTATTTTAAACATTCGGCTGGGTCGGCAGAGGCGTTGATTGTGTTTAAAGGACCTGGCCAAAAATCAATACCATTTTGGCGATAGGTCATAGCTGCAACTTTTAACTGTCCGCTATTATCAATTCCACCTAACCATATAGAGCCTGCAAAACTTGATGATACACCAGTAGCACGATTGGTTGAAGCAGGTACATAGTAATAAGCATTGGTGTTACCAAACAAATCCCACCACATATCGCCACCACTATACACAATAGTGCGTACGTTGTTAACCCACAATTCTTTACTTGCTTTTGGTGCAGCACAGTTAGCCATAATTTTTTGGTCTAACGATGTTGGGTGCGCTAAGCGTTGGCCATTGCCAACAAACTCTTTACCTAGCATACTAATGCTGGTTAAAACGCTTATTAATAAAATTACTTTTTTCATGATATGTCTCCTTTCCAATAAAATTAAAATTCAAATAAAACACCAATACGTATTTGGCGTGGTAAACTGTAGTTGCTTGATGCATTTACTCTTAAGTTATATAAACTGCTAAATGCAGCAGCACTATTTGCTAAAGCTAAAGCGGCTTGTGCTTGAGTAGATGTTAAATAACCATCATCATCGGCATTTCCGGTATAGCTATATACATTTAATATATTACGTGTGTTAAATAGGTTTAAAACTTGTACATAAACGTTTAAGTTAGCCGATTTACGGTTTTCATCGCCTTTTTTACCCCAAGCTAATGCTATGTTTTTATCAACACGTAGGTTAGAACGGAAGTTCCAAGGTTTGCTAGAGCCATTAATTTGACCAATAATGCTTGAACGTGCATTACCGCTTAAAGGTACTGCTGTACCCCAACGAGTGTATGGAGTACCTGAGCCTAATAAAAAGGATAAGTTAAAACCTACATCTTGTAAAAACTTAATGGTTTTGCCTGTTTTTGTTTTAAAGGATGGTCCTTTGTAATCTTTTTCGCTACCAAAACGGTAATCGTAATTTACTACAAAGCTATGACGTTGGTCAAAATCTAATGGTTGTAATACGCGTAAGTTTGGCTGACCCGATTGCGCTAAGTTAGCACCTGAGTTGGCGTTAGAGCCTGAACCTTCGGCAAATTGCAAGGTATAGTTTAAGTTAATACGTGAACCACCTGTACGACGGAAGTCAAATACAAACGATAAACCTTTTACTGTACCAAAATCTATATTTTCGTATTGAATGTAGGTACGTGGGTAAGCACCAGTAACCACTTTTTGGTTAATCATGTTACGCATTTCACGATAAAATGAGGTAATGGTTAAAGAGGCATTTTTGCGCTCGTTTAATACTTGAGAGAAACCTAACTCATAATCAATAGTTTGTTGTGGGCGTTGGTTTGGATTGTTAATAGTTGGGTTAGCAGCACCATAAGCATCTAAATAATAATAATCTAAAGGGCTTAATTGACTTTGAATAGGGCGTTGAGTTAAAATATCGTAGTGAGCGAAAAAGTTTGCTACATCAGATATTGGGAAAGAGAACGCCACGCGAGGCATTGCGTTAATAGCTGCTGCATAGCTTGTAAATGCACCTACGCTCATTTTTTTATCGTAGTTGCCACGGTCTTTAAATAAAGGAATTGGGCGACCATCAGAAGAGGCTAATAACGTTGGGTCAGATAATTCATTACCTTGAGCATCAAACCATTTATCCTTATCGCGATAACCTTTGATAGATAATGGGGATTTACCACCAGAAGGATTTTGAGCAACATAAACGGCAGCATCTTTTGAAATGTTTGCAGGAATGTTATCAGTAAAACCTGCCGGTAAATAATCTAACGATTTTAAATCACCTACATGCGCTAAATCGTGTAAAGCATATTTATCTTTTAAAACTTGTTGGTTGGCATCGTATCTATCTACACGTAAACCTACGTTAAATTTAATGTCTTTAAAGTCAAATTTATCCATAATATAAACTGACGAATAAATTGGTTTAAACGAACCAATTGGGCGCGTGTTACGACCATTTGCATCTGTTTTATCTAAAAAATCGGCAATGTTTGTTTTACCACCAGTTCTTTCGCCTTGCGCTGAAAAACCATTGTAACTCACTAAATTATCAGTACGTTGTTGTAGTAATAAATCTTCAGTACTAAACATTTTTAAACTTAAGTCTTTAGGGTCTAAAGCATCGGTATTAACAAAACCTGTATAATTTTTTGGCAAGCCTAGTTTTTCTAACAATGATTCAGAAAACTGAGTTTGTTTGTTTTGTTCATATAAGTTATCGTAATAGTAATAAGGTACTAAGCCCGAAAATTGACTATTTAAGTGTGGATTTGATTTATCTAACTCTTGTGTGTGGCTATTAGCAAGCTGGCGCATACGGGTCCATAATGAGGAAGCAGCTACACCAAACGAACTTGTTGTACGTTGGTCAAACTCTAAACCAAAAGTAAGGGCATGGCTTTTAACATCGGCATTAAAACTGGTTGCAATTCTAAACTGTTCGCGTATGCTTTTAGAATTACTTGTTTGATAATCGGCAAAGTTGTTGTATAAGCTATAAATATCGTTAGGAGCACCACCGTTAATGATACCATTATTACCTTGTATAAAGCCTAAACTTACGGGTTGGCGATTATCGGCAGGTACAAAATTAGCTAACAAATAGCTTGTATAAAGACCAACATCTGGGTTAATATCGCTTGGGGTAAATTTTACTGGGTATAATTCTGAACGCCCTTGGTATTCGTAAGCATTAATAGTTTGTGTGCCAATGGCATATTTATCTTTAAATTGGTAGTTAAATGCAAAGTTTTCTTCTAAAAAAGTTCTATCAAATTTACCTACATAGCCGTAGTTAAAAATATTATCTTTATGTTTTGCACTTTGTGTTTTGCTTAAACCGTTTTCGTAACTTATTAAAAAGCGGAAGAAAGGATTAGTAATAATGGATTGTGTTTTGTCTTTACTTGTATTACCACTACCAAATTTTTGAGTTACTGATAAACTCACACGAGCATTACGACTACTTGAAACCGAGTTGTTTACCGAGTTAAATACTTGGTTGGCAACTGGCGAGTTAAAATTGTCGGCATATTCGTAATAACCACCTAATGATATATTAGTGTTGGCTGTTGGCGCAAAATCAACTTTACCATTTAATGATAATGAGCGAGAACGGTTGTTAGGATGAGTTTTTTGAGCTACCATATCATCTTTGGTTACAAATTCAGATGCACGAATGGTACCAACACCTGATGGCGAGGCTAACAAGGGCTTATCCTTAATTTCTTGTAATTTATCTTCTTTTAATACATAAATAGGTATAAAAGATGGGTTAGGGTCTTTAATATAATTTCCTTGCCCTGACAAAAAGAAACCTAAAACGGTACGGTGTGTAGAATCTTTCTTTTTATACAATGGCCCACCAAAACTAAAACCTAATGAGTTATAACCATAAGGATCTGTTAATTGAGATGATATTAACTCAACACCGCCAAAGTATTTTGATTGCGGTCCACGGGTTGAGATAGAAATAGCACCAGATGTTAAATCGCCATACATAGCGGGTACACCACCAGTAATTACGTTTAGTTGCTCAATAGACTGCTGAGGTAAGTTTGGTGTACCAAATACTTTAACACCATCTACAAAATAAGTGGTAGCGCCTTCGCGGCCACCACGTACACTCAAGGCTTTACCCTCATCCGCTTGATAAACACCTGCTGTGGTTGCCGCAACAGAGTTTACATCCTTGGTAGCTAAGTTTTTATAATCTTCGCGGGTTACCGTTTGCCCTGATTTAGTATCTGGATCGATTAATGGTACTTGATAGGTTATAACTTCTACCTCATCTAACTTAACACCTTCGCCATTTGATAATGGAATGGTAACATAAGCGGTTTTGCCTTCGCCTACTTGCACATCTTTAATTTCTGAAGCTTGGTAGCCAACATACACACCTTTTACAGTGTATTTACCTGGGTTTAAAGGCTTAATAAAGCACTCGCCATCCATATTGGTAGTAGCTACACCAACTTGTACACCATCTTGGTAAGCCACAACGTTGGCAAAGGGTATAGCTTCTTTAGTTGTTTTATCTTGCAAAATAATTTTTATTGCCCCACTTTGTGCAAAAGCACCAAGCCCTGCAAACACAACTGCTATAACTGAAAGGTATATTTTTTTAATCATATTGTTAAATTAACTTAAATACATATTATTTACAAAGGCTTAAAAGTATAAAGCTGAACGTTATTATGCAAAAAAAAATGTGTTTTTTTTATTATGTAGTTCATTTTTAATGTTTTAAACTTTTAAGAGGCTGTTAACAATTATTAACCTTAAGTAAAGTTAAGTGCAAAGTGTTAAAATTTATTTAACAATTTAAAAACTGGTAGGTTTGGTTTTATATCTGGTAGCTTTTTGGCAATAAGTGGTAAATGGAATTATAAATTTTAGATTTAAGATGATAAATTAAAAATCATTTTGGCATATACATAAGTATTAGAGTAGCTTAAAGACAAATCGCCAAAATCTTAAGACTTACGACTAAGTATTGCTTTAAGTTTTCTTTTTCTTTTTAAACAGGCGTTTGTAAAAGGGTTCGCGGCGGTTTTCGTTATGTAAAGTGGCGGTGTGTTTGCTACTTTTCATACGTTTGCGTACTTTTTTAGTTTGTAGGCGTTTGTGGTAGGCTTTAATAGCTTTTCGTTCAGCACGTTCTTTACGACGTTGCTCGCGAGCTTCTTTACGAAGTTGTTTGTTTAATTTTCGTTGGCTTTGAAACGTTTTTTCTTTAGGGCCTGTGCCTTTTTCTTGTGCAAGGCTAGAAAGTGGAATTAACAGAATTAAAATTAAATATATTAATTTTTTAAACCACATTTTGTTTTTTGTATTCAATCACATCTACTCCAAATTTGCGTAAAAAATCTACACCTTCGTCAGCGGTTAAGCCTTTAAATTTAGCATAACTATCTTTAAAATATACTTTTTTAATGCCTGTAGTGTATATCACACGAGCACAGGCAATACAGGGCGAAAGTGTAACGTACAAAGTGGTATCTTGCATGCTTACATTATTTTTAGCGGCATATAAAATAGCGTTTTGCTCAGCATGTAGCGCTAATGAGCAACTGCCTTTACTATCGCGGGCACAGCCTTCTTTTGGCCATTCTACATCGCAATTGTGAGTGCCAGCTGGGGGGCCATTGTATCCTAAAGAAATGATGCGCGTATCTTTGGTAAGAACGGCTCCTACCTGTGCTTTTACGCAGTGAGAACGTGTTGCTAATTTCTCAGCCAACTCCATATATATTTCGTTAAAAGAAAGTTTTTGCATTAATTTTAGTTAAATGGGGATTAGTTAATAGTAATTATTTTACATTGCTTCGCTTACCACTTCTTTTACATCGTTGGGTAATAAGCGTTTTAATAAGGCTTCAATACCAGCTTTTAAAGTCATGGTGCTACTTGGGCAACCGCTGCAACTGCCGCGCATTTGTACGGTTACAATGCCATCTTTTAATTGTTTAAAGGTAATTTGTCCGCCATCTTGCTCTACAGCAGGGCGAATGTATTGTTCGAGTACTTCAATAATTTTATTTTCAACGTCGTTAGTTGGGGCAACATGTTGGGTGTTTACTGAAATAGTTTCTTTAAAGCTTGAATCTTTTGCAACTAACTTTTCGGGTAATTTTTCAATAATGGCATTGCCTTTGTTTAAATAGTTAGTAATAAATACGCGCAATTCGTCTCTAATTTCTTCCCAAATAACGTTATCGTGCTTTGTAATGGTTATAAAATTACTGGCTATAAAAATGCTTTTTACAAACGGAAATTGAAATAATTGTTTAACAATAGGTGCAAAGGTAGCCTCTGTAATATTTTGATACTCGGCCGTAGCACCACTTACTAGTAGTAACTTATTAGCAACAAATTTTACGCTAGAAGGGTTGGGTGTTTCTTCGGCGTAAATAATATATGGAATTTCGGTTAAGTTCATTTTAAAATTTATTTACAAAGATAGTAATAAAAGTAGTTTAGGATTAGTATTTTTAGCAAATGAAGTTTATACTTTTTTTTGTTTTATTAAGTTCGTTTTTAATCAGCCAAACAGTTGTTAAAGGTGTAATACTTGATAATGCAACAAATAAAGGCATACCTTTTGCAAGTATTGGTATTATTGG
>JANYEQ010000079.1 GCA_025363015.1 Bacteroidota bacterium | reverse complement strand
ATTTGTTGTAAAGATGGATGGTGCGTCAAGGTTTATGAGCGTCGGCCGTTGTGTGTTTGTCCGAGCGAGGGCTTGTGTGTGAGCGTCCAAAATACCAAGATGATAAAAAAATAGTCTACGAGAGCATTTGCGCCTAACGTTTTCCGACTACGCGTCCGTTTTTTGCTTTGTCAAGTTACGTATTTGAGCGTTAAAACGCAAAAAATGGAGCGTAGTTGGTGTTACCACGTCGTAGGGGCGCACCCAGCTAAAACACAGTTCACTTGTCCGCAAATAAAAGGTTATTTAATTTTTAATTTTATATAAGTTATTGTGTCAGTTACTATATGTTTTGTCCAGCCAATACTGTCTACGGGATTTTTTTCCTGTACAATGATTTTTAAGGTGTCTGGAAATGTGTACAAAACCCCTTCGTGTTGTTTTGTCAAAGGATTGTTACCGCCAATACTGCCAACGCTTTCAGGGATAATGTCTAATGAATAAACGAAATCTTCTGTCGATTCGGATTTAATTTTGAAACCGATATTATAAGCTCCGTTGTCTGCTTTTTGTAATGTTGAACTAAGAAAGTTTGCTTCTTCGAACCACTGATATTCTGTCCATGCGGTGTCGAGAACAATTGTCGCAGACCAACACTTTAATTTAATAACCTTTTCTGTCGGAACGTAGTCAAGTATGTAAAAGTTGTTTTTTTTCGAGGTGTATTTTGAGTCCGAGAAATTATGCACGTTTTTCACGCCTGCTTTATGTAAAAACGAAAAAACAAAAAGAAGTATTACGATTAAGATTGAAAGTCCGATTAGTTTTGATTTCATAATTTGTCCAACGAAATGTTTTTTGTCAACCGAAATGTCTGTCCGCCCCTATGCGTGGTAACGTTTTGCAGCTTGGCCTAGTGCCCGCCGTCCGTAAAGTTAAAAGTACGAATGTCCAACGAGATGCCAAAATTGAAGAATGCGCGGGCATTAGGCCAAACTGCTGTTATAGGCAGTTTTATTAAAATTGTTTTTTAAAGGTTAGTCCTACGATTGAAGAGTTGTCTTGGTAGTCTGGTAAATAAATAAAGTTTAAACTCACATTATTTTCTTTCGGAGGATTTTTAGTGGCAAGTCTTACAACACTTGTTACTAGAGTTGTCAGCCCAACTCCGATATTAATACTGGTCGGTATATATGCATTGTTGTATTTTGCATTAACATTTGCAAATCCTAGTGCTGTCTGTGCGCAACCTGATATTGCTCCAAAGATTGCATTAGATCTATACTTGTCGTGTTTATGTAATTTTTTAATATTGAAATACGTTGTCGTAACGTTAATTGCAGAAAAAGCAATTGTCCCTGCCCAGTAAAGTGAACCGTCATCGTCGGAATAAACATTACTTGGTAAAGTCACTTGTCCTTTTAAACAAGATGAACTTATTAAAAAAGCAATAATTATTAGTCTTAATTGTGTCTGCATAAAATTGCCTATAACGTTTTGCGGCTACTTGCAGTTTTTTGCTATGTCAAGTTACACATTTGAGCGTTAACCCGCAAAAAATTGCAAGTAGGTGCTGTTAGCTGTCTGCCAGCCGCACACAGTTTATAGTCCCTCTGGATGCAGTGAAAGCCAGTCTTTATATTTGTTTTTATAAACGTCTTTGATTGTTTCGTTTTCTATGACGAAGTCCATACCACCGTCATAAGGAGCAATTAAGCATTTTTTGTCTATGCTAATAAAGAATGCGCGCATTTCGTCGTTGGCAATTGAGCGTAAAATTTTGTCGTACTTATTTTGCGTCCAATTTATTTCAGCGAAGAATGGCCGATAAGTTGTTCCTTTTTCGAATTCGTCCGAGTCAGGTTTATACATGTCGATTGGTTTTAGACTTGTGAATTTAAAGTCTGCAAGCAATTCATTGTCTAAAACACTAGGAGAATTAAATTTACCGTCGAAGTCGTATTCACCTGTCACGATGAACAACTTTGTCGAATTGCCAATGAGGTCGGAAATTATTTTGTTTTGTCTGGATAATAAAATGTCCCACTCTTGATCGGTGTCTGCGTATCGTTGTGATTCAGGTAAACTGTGAATTCTGAACCACCTGTCCTTATAGTCATGTTTGAAATAATGAGCCAAAGGTATTGTGTCGGGATAAGTCGAGGTCCAAAAGATGTCAAATTGTTCAGGTGTCATTTTTTTGTCTGATGTTTTGTCTACCGGGATTTGTCCGGCTGGTTGCAGCTAACGTTTTGCAAGCAGGCGTAGTTTTTTGCTTGTCCAAGTTATGCATTTAGGCGTTAACACGCAAAAAATTATGCTTGCTTGTTGTTAGCGGTTCGTGCTTTTGTCTTGCTAAGTGTTTACTGCTAGTCGTCCGAGTTTTTTTAATAATTGTTCTATTTCCTCTTGTCTTTGCGTGCCGATTAAGAGCTTTTTGTTATTGTCGTAAATAAGTTGAAGTCCTTTGTCACCTGAAACATTAAATGTCCGTCCGTTACCTGAAATGCTTATTCGAAACCCCCAACCGCCATATTCTGTCAAAGGACTGTATTTTCTAACGTATGATTTTGAAATTCTGTCCCACGAAATTTGTTTATATGATAACTGGAATGGATAAAAGCGATAATAAATACCGTCACTTTTTATTTCAGTGTCAAGCCGTAATAGCCAAAACAAAAGTGTAAACAATAGAAAACTAACAGTTGTAATAATAAGTCCAATGTTACCCATTGGCTTGTCGCCAAATATTTGTCCGAACATTACTTGCCTTACAAGACCATAAATAAAAAGTCCATTGAGTACGATTAGCAAAAGCCATAACCATATTTGTCTGAAATGTTGTCGCTCGAAAAATAGTTTTTCTATTGTCATTGTTAATGTTTTTTGTCAGATGTTTGTCGTCTAAGCATGACCGCTAACTAATGGCTAAGCGCGATATTACTTAAACCTTAAAACAAATATAAACTATTTTACTTTAAATTAGCAAAACATGTGTAATACTTTTAACTTTAATAAAGTAATTTTTTTAGCTATTATGTTATAAAAAATAAATTAAAGCACATTATTTTAGACCTGCTGTTTAGTTACAAAAGGCGTATGTTTAAACCCAACTCGTCCTCGTTTGAGCAAAGCGGAAACGAGGATGCTTTTTTTTTAATAATGGCTGTTAATTATTGGCTATATTTAAATTGAATCCTTGTAAACACTTAAAACTTTACCCAGCCCTAAAACAAATACAAACCATTTATCTTAAACAAAAAGCCCCAAACAATTTAATGTTTGGGGCTTTTAAATAAGGTTTAGCTTTGTTTAATTAAATACTAATTACTTTTTATTTATTTGGTACATAATCTATAATTACGGTTCTGTTATAAAAACGTTCTTCTGGCAACTTATTTTCAAAGGGGGCATAATCTGTATCGCTACCTAAGCCAATTACATTGTATTTAATATTTTTTTTACCAGCCTTTGTTAAGGCTTGTTTTAAAATTCGCTCTGTTTCAAAGGCGCGTTCAACCGATAATTTTTCGTTATATTTTTCGTCTCCAATAATATCTGTATGTCCATGAATAATTACTAAGCCACTATCAGGTATTTGAGGGGCAACTTCATCCGTTAAAAATTTTTCGTACGCGGCTACTGTTTTCCATTTATTAAAATCAAAAAGTACGCTAAATCTATAGGCTTGTCCTTTTAATTCTTTATTGTGCGAAAGGTACATGTCGCTTTGTTTTACAACCTGTTTTCCATCGGTAGTTTCGGCTAGCATTACAATTTTATAATTGCCATTTGGTTTTTCGCCTAAAATAGTTTTTACCGAAATACTTTCTTGTTCTTTTTTATAAGGACCAAAATGCTGAACACTTCCTTTTTCGTCGGTTACATCCATTTTCCATGATGTAACAGATTCTTTAGGGCTAGAGGAGGTTTTAAAAACAATACGGCTATCGGTAGCGTCATCTTGAATAACATTAAGTTGAACAGGCGCCATTAGTATAGGCGAACTGCTAATAATGTCTACACGTCTATCACCTTCGCGTAATAAAGCAATATCTGTTTTACCTCCTGGGTGTTCTGATGGAACAAGGGGTTGATCTCTACCTTCAGTAGTTATTCTTGCCTCATTAATTCCAAATACGCTTACTAAATAGTTTTTAATAGATTCTGCATAGGCTTTACCAGCTTCTTTACCAGTTCCTGCCGATGCACCAATTAATGCAAGGGTAGTAGTTGGATTGCTACGCATACGGTCTCCTAAAATGTTAAGAATATTATGATAGATTATTAATTGTTCAACCGATATAACCGTTTTATTCTTGGCTTCAGATTCCTTAAATTTTGATTCTTTAAACTTAATGGCTTCCTCTTTTTGTAATTTTACATAACGATTGGGTATTTCCGCCGATCCATCATTAAAAAAAACATAATCGCGTAAAGGAAAGGTTTCTTTTGTTTTAAGATTTGAGTAAATGGTTTGTGGTGCTCGAACCGAAAATTGTACACCAGCATCCACAGGAGTAGGGGAGGCAAACGAAACGTCAGCAGGAGTTGGTTTAACCCTTCCAAATTTTATGGCAACACCAACTCTTAGGGTAGATAATGACCAGCTTTCTATCTTACGGGGTTCCTGCCCAAAATAAGGAAGGTAGGCCACAAATGGAGAAAGATTTATTTGCGTTAAATTGCTTGCCGTAGTAAGTGGTATATCATAACCTACGCCAACATGGCTCGAAAAAGTACTTTGTTTTACATCGCTTAAATCACCTTTTTGTTCGGGTTGTAATTCATGTTTATAGGTAAACGATTTATCAATATTGTAGTTGTATGCGCCTCCAACAAATAAATACAATCCATTATTAAAGGGGGTAATGCGTAAGCTGGGTTGAAAACTAATATACGTTAGTTTTGTTTTTAAATCTTCAGCGCAATCGCAAGGCGCTTTTACACTTTTAAAAGCGGCACTACGGTCATCGTATCCAACGTTAAACATAAGACCAAAAATTTTATGTGGTCGGTACTCCATTAATAAAGATGCGTAGGGCGTAACACCAGAGCCATTATGAAAAGCGGTGGGTACTTTTACACTTGAGTTTAATGTTTGCGTGGTGCCTGTATAAAAATTGAAATTAGCGGCTCCTGAAGCACCTATCCAAAATTTAGGTTGTGGCCTTTGCGTTTGCGAGGTTAAAGCTAAGCTTACCATCATCATGGGAATAAGTAATTTTCCGATTTTATTTTTATTATTATTTTGGTTCATATACTAGTGTTTAAAAATTAATTTTAATGTTATTTTGCCTTATGGCATGTTTATAGTGTTAGATTGTAAGGTAACAGCACCAATGCGTGTTAAGGCTCTGCCATTTAAAACAGCACCTGTGTTTAAAGAGATAGATTGGTCGGCCAAAATGTTTCCGTTAAAAATGGAGTTAGTTCCTAATGTTGCAGATGAGCCAACAGACCAAAAAATATTTTTTGCTTGTGCGCCACCTGATAAAATAACATTACTTCCTGGAGCAGTTGAGAGTGTAGAGCTCATTTTTAAAATAAAAATGGCGTTTATATCTCCTTGTGCATCTAAAGTTACATCACCACCAGATAACATCACAGAACTAGAATTGCTATAAAGCCCTGGTGTTAGGGTTAGGCCAGCTAAATTACCAGCTAAACTAATGGCCCCAGTTGCTCTTCCCTGTGCATCGTTGTAAGCAGTTGTTAAATCAAGTTTGGCTTGCGCAGCTGTTGGGTCAGCCGAATGAATAGACCCATTTACAACCCCTGGAGGAAACCCGTTGGTAGTACCCGTTGGGCTTGTGCCTGCATCGCCATTAATAATTGAAAGTCCGGTGCTAGTGATGCCAGCTCCAGCAAGTATTACAAAATTCCCTGCGCTACCCAAAAATACTGTGGGTTGGCCAGATGAAGAGCCTGTTGTAAAGGTCCAAACATAATTGCTTGCAATGGCGTTACCTGCTAAGTCTTGTGCACCGGTTGTAATAGTAGCTTTGTAGGTAGTGCCAGCAATAAGATTACTGCTTGGGATGAATGAGGCCGTTAAACCAGAGTAACTAACAGTACCTGGTACCGTAATTAAGCCTTGCATCAGTATAAAGCTTGTAGCATTAATGGTAGTCGGGTCCATCGATTCGCTAAACTTAGCCGAAACTATTTTATTAATAAGCACATTTGTTGCTAAATCGGCAGGGTCTGTTAAAACTACTGTAGGAGGAGTATTGTCAATGCTTGTTCCGGTTGTAAAACTCCAAATATAGTTATTGGCTAAATTATTTCCTGCCACATCTTTTGCGCCAGTTGTAATAGTTGCCGTGTATAAACTACTTGGCATAAGGTTAGCCGAAGGAATAAATATGGCCGTTGTGCCTGTGAAGGTAACCGTTCCGGTAACTGCATTTGAACCTGTACTTAACTTAAATGTGGCAGTGTTTATGCTCGTGGCATCCATTACTTTATCAAAATCGGCAGTAATTTTTTTGTTTAAGGCTACTGTTGTAGCGCCATTAACTGGGTCTGTTGATATAACCTTTGGTTGATTAGAGCTTGAACTCATACCCGTTGTAAAACTCCAAACATAATTTGTTTTTAAAGCATTTCCTGAGGGGTCTTTAGCGGCCATGGTAATGGTTGCATTATATAAAGTATTAATGGCCAAAAAACTTGCTGGCGAAAAAGTAGCTGTTTTGCCGTTGTAAGATACTGTACCTGCAATTATAGTCGATCCTTGTTTTAAAATAAAAGTACTACCATTAATGGTTAATGGGTCCATATCTTCATTAAAAACGGCTGTAATTTTTTTGCTTATTATTACATTTGCATCGCCATTTGCAGCATCGGTTGCTATTACTTCGGGGCAAATACCTGTGGTGGAAACAAACTTATCTTTTTTACAGTTACCCATTACAAAGGGTATAAGCGCCAATAAACTAAAGTAGCTTAGTTTAGATAAAAAAGAACTCATTCTCTTTTTCGGTTCATTTGTTGTTTTAATTTTTGTTGTCATTTTTTATTATTTTTAAAATGTGTTAGTTAATAATTACGAGGACAAAGGTGTAGCCATTAAAAACTAAAAAGTTGTATTATCACCATAAAGTTTTACATAAATCACGTATTTAAACAAAGCATAGCTATTAGGCCTATTTTAATTTATATTTAAAATTGCTAATTTGTGGCTAATTTATAGTGATGAATATTTTAGTTTTATGTCTCTGCGTTAACTCTCATCAAATACTAAAAAATAAAACACTAATTTAGTAGCCGTATAACCTTAAAATAAATATATACTTTTGACATTTAACGATTTTAATTTTGAACCTAGCCTTCTCGAAGGCCTTTATAGCATGGGCTACAAAACCCCCACGCCCATACAACAACAAGCCATACCCGTAATATTAAATAATAACGATTTAATTGCCTGCGCACAAACAGGCACTGGTAAAACCGCTGCGTACCTATTGCCCATTATTAACCATATAATACAAGCAAAAACATCGCACTTAAATACCCTAATATTAGCGCCCACGCGCGAGTTAGTGCTACAAATCGATCAACAGGTTGATGGTATTGGTTACTTTTGTTCAGTTGGCTCATTAGCAATTTACGGCGGTAGCGATGGTATGGTGTGGGAAAAACAACGCCACGCTCTCGAAAATGGTGCCGATATTATTTGCGCCACACCTGGGCGTTTAATAGCCTTACTACAATCGGGCAATATAAATTTCGAACATCTACAACACTTAGTGTTAGATGAAGCAGATCGTATGCTCGATATGGGCTTTTTTGACGATATTAAAACCATTATTAATTACCTACCAAAGCAACGCCAAACTATTTTATTTTCGGCCACCATGCCACCAAAAATAAGGCAATTAGCAGGCTTAATTGCTAATAACCCACAACAAATAAATATTGCCATTAGTAAGCCCGCAGCAGGTATTGTGCAACAAGCTTATGTGGTGTACGATAACCAAAAAGAAGCCCTGTTAGTAGAAATTTTAAAGAACGAAGATTATACCTCCGTAATCGTTTTCTCATCGCGTAAAGAAAACGTGAAGCTTTTAGAAAAAACATTATCCCGTAAAATAGGTTCTGTTAAAGCCTTTCACTCTGATTTAGAACAACCCGAACGCGAAGAAATTATGCGCGAGTTTAAAGGCAAACGCATACGTATTTTAATTGGTACCGATATATTATCGCGTGGTATTGATGTGGATGGCATTAGTTTAGTAGTAAATTACGATGCCCCGCCCGACCCAGAAGACTACATTCACCGTATTGGGAGAACCGCTCGCGCCTCTAAAGCAGGCGTTGCCATTACCTTTATAAACCAACGCGATCAACTAAAATTTTCGCAAATAGAAGATTTAATGGGCATTGAAGTAACAAAAATGCCAATTCCTATAGAGTTGGGTGCAGGCCCAGAATATAGCCCGCTTACTCAAAAAAAAGAAGTTCGCAAAGGTGGCTTTAGTAAGGGGAAGAAGCCGTTTAAAAAAAAATAAGTGTGTACTAAACCACACTAAATATAATTTGTTTTGTTATCCTAACTAAGGCTAGTTTAAGTGGTAATTTAACAGCAAATCTCTGTCATAATTTAGTTACGGCAAAGCGGTAAAATATGGTTTTAAAAATGCATGTGTAACGCATAAATTACAAATAACACTTTGCAGTTTGTAACCTGTTAATTTTGGTATTTTTTAGTTAAAATTTGGCATTTTTAATCCTTCTTTAAAAAAAATAATAGTAAATCCTAAAAAAAATTAAAAAATATAGTGCACATTAAAATTAATTTATTATCTTTGCCGTCCCTAAAAAGGAAAAACAATATAAACACCAGTAAAATCAAGTAACACAAAGCATATAAAATGCCTACAATATCGCAATTAGTAAGAAAAGGTCGCACAAAACCGACTAACAAAAGCAAATCGGCCGCTTTGGATTCATGTCCACAACGCCGTGGTGTATGTACAAAAGTGTACACTACAACCCCTAAAAAACCTAACTCTGCCATGCGCAAAGTAGCAAAGGTACGTTTAACCAACAAGCAAGAAATTATTGCTTATATCCCTGGAGAAGGTCATAATTTACAAGAACACAGTATCGTTTTGGTACGTGGTGGTCGTGTAAAAGATTTACCAGGTGTACGTTACCACATTGTTCGCGGTAGTTTAGATACCGCTGGTGTTGAGGGGCGTAAACAACAACGTTCGAAATATGGTTCTAAACGCCCTAAAGCAGGTGCAGTAGCTGCCCCAGCAAAAGGAGCTAAGAAAAAATAATATTAAAGAAATTATACAATGAGAAAAGCCAGAGCAAAAAAGCGCATTTTATTACCCGATCCAATTTATAACGATACGTTGGTAACCCGTTTTTTAAACAACTTAATGTACGACGGTAAAAAAAATACCGCTTCTACAATTTTTCACGAAGCCATTGCAGTAGTTGCAAAACGTACTAGCGAAGATGGTTTAGAAGTATTTAAAAAAGCATTAGCAAACGTTACTCCTCAAGTAGAAGTTCGTTCTCGCCGTGTAGGTGGTGCTACTTTTCAAATTCCTTCTGAAATTCGTCCTGATCGTAAAGTATCAATGGCAATGAAGTGGTTAATACTTTATTCTCGTAAAAGAAACGAAAAATCAATGGCTCAAAAATTAGCTGGCGAAATTGTTTCTGCAGCAAAAGAAGAAGGTTCAGCTTTTAAAAAGAAAGAAGACGTTCATAAAATGGCTGAAGCCAACAAAGCATTTTCACACTTTAGATTTTAATAAATAATAAAAATGGACTTACGTTATACAAGAAATATAGGCATTGCAGCTCACATTGATGCTGGTAAAACAACCACCACTGAGCGTATTCTTTACTACACAGGTGTAAATCACAAAATTGGTGAAGTACATGATGGTGCAGCTACAATGGATTGGATGGCACAAGAGCAAGAGCGTGGTATTACCATTACTTCTGCCGCCACTACCTGTTTTTGGAAATACCGTGATAACAACTATAAAATTAACATTATTGATACGCCTGGTCACGTAGATTTTACTGTTGAGGTAAATCGTTCATTACGTGTATTAGATGGTTTAGTATTTTTATTTTCTGCTGTTGATGGTGTTGAACCTCAATCAGAAACTAACTGGCGTTTAGCCGATAATTACAATGTTACCCGTTTAGGCTTTGTTAATAAAATGGACCGTCAAGGAGCCGATTTTTTATCAGTAGTTAAACAAACCCGCGAAATTTTAGGCGGTAATGCCGTTCCTCTTCAATTGCCAATTGGTGCTGAAGAAACATTTGTAGGAGTAGTTGATTTAATTAACTTTCGTGGAATGGTTTGGAACGAAGAAGATAAAGGAATGACTTACAAAGAAGTTCCAATTCCTGAAGATATGATGGAAGAGGCTTTAGAGTGGAGAGAGAAAATGTTAGAAGCCGTTTCAGAATTTGATGATAATATCATGCAAAAATTCTTTGATGCTCCTGAAACTATTACAGAAAGAGAAGTATTAGACGCATTGCGTAAAGCCTGTGTGGCCAATAAAATTGTACCAATGGTATGTGGTTCATCTTTTAAAAACAAAGGTGTACAAACCATGTTAGATTTAGTAATGGAATTAATGCCAAGTCCATTAGATAAGCCTGAAACAAAAGGTACTCACCCAGAAACTGGTGCTGAAATTTTACGTAAGCCTGATGTTAATCAACCGTTTACAGCATTAGCATTTAAAATTGCTACCGATCCATTTGTAGGTCGTTTATGTTTTATTCGTGCTTACGCAGGTCGTTTAGATGCTGGTTCATACGTATTTAATACCCGTTCAGGTAATAAAGAACGTATTTCTCGTATTTTTCAAATGCATGCTAACAAACAAAACCCAGTTGAATTTTTAGAAGCTGGAGATATTGGAGCCGTTGTTGGATTTAAAGATATTCGCACAGGTGATACATTATGCGATGAAAAAAATCCAATTATATTAGAAGCGATGAACTTCCCTGAACCCGTAATTGGTATTGCTATTGAGCCTAAAACACAAGGCGATTTAGACCGTTTAGGAGTGGGCTTAAATAAATTAGCAGAGGAAGATCCAACGTTCCGTGTTAAAACCGATCAAGATTCTGGTCAAACCATTATATCTGGTATGGGCGAATTACACTTAGAAATTATTGTGGATCGTTTAAAACGTGAATTTAAAGTAGAAGTAAACGAAGGAGCACCACAAGTAGCTTATAAAGAGTCTATTACATCTACTATTCAACACCGCGAAGTTTACAAAAAACAATCAGGTGGTAGAGGTAAATTTGCTGATATTCGTGTATCATTAGGACCTGTTGATGCCGATTGGGATTTTACAAAAGGAGATTTACAATTTGTAAACGAAATTACAGGTGGTAATATTCCTCGTGAATTTATTCCAGCAGTTGAAAAAGGATTTAAAAACTCATTATCAAACGGTGTATTAGCAGGTTATCCATTAGTAGGCTTAAAAGTTATATTAACAGATGGTTCTTATCACGCAGTTGACTCTGATGCTTTATCATTTGAAATTTGTGCTCGCACCTGTTTCCGTGAAGCACTACCAAATTGTAAGCCCGTATTATTAGAACCAATAATGAAAGTTGAGGTTTTAACACCTGAGCAAAACATGGGTGATGTAGTAGGTGACTTAAACCGTCGTCGTGGACAAATTGAAGGAATGGATAGCAAAGGTAAATCTCAAGTTATTAAAGCAAAAGTACCATTATCAGAAATGTTTGGTTATGTAACGCAGTTACGTACTTTAACATCAGGCCGTGCTACTTCAACAATGGAATTTAGCCATTATGCAGATACTCCAGCAAATATTGCTGCCGATGTAATTGCAAAAGCTAAAGGTAAGAAAACAGAAAACGCATAAATTCATAAATAAAAATACGTTCTTTATATGAGCCAACGAATAAGAATAAAACTAAAATCATACGATTTCAACTTAGTTGATAAGTCAGCAGAGAAAATCGTTAAAACAGTAAAAGCTACCGGAGCAGTAGTTAATGGGCCAATTCCATTACCAACCAACAAACGTATTTTTACAGTATTAAAGTCGCCACACGTTAACAAAAAAGCGCGCGATCAGTTTCAATTATGCTCTTACAAGCGTTTGTTAGATATTTACAGTTCTTCTTCAAAAACTGTTGATGCCTTAATGAAGCTAGAATTACCAAGTGGAGTAGAGGTAGAGATTAAAGTGTAACTGCAGGTAAGCAAGCAAGCTCAAGAAAATCAGAATAAAAAATAATCAAATAAATTAATAAATTAAACAAACAAAAAATGTCAGGAATAATTGGTAAAAAAGTAGGAATGACTAGCTTCTTCGATGCCAATGGTAAATATTTACCATGCACAGTTATTGAAGCAGGTCCTTGCGTAGTTTCGCAAGTAAAAACCAATGAAAAAGACGGTTACGCAGCTTTACAGTTGTCGTTTGATGAGAAAAAAGAAAAAAATACATCAAACGCAATGAAAGGTCATTTTGAATTAGCAAAAACGACTCCAAAACGTAAAATTGTTGAATTTCGTTCTTTTGAAGAAAGCAAAAACTTAGGTGATATAATTACCGTTAACGAATTTGCCGAAGGCGATTTTGTAGATGTGGTTGGTACATCAAAAGGTAAAGGTTTTCAAGGTGTTGTAAAACGTTACGGCTTTGCCGGTGTTGGTCACGCTAACAAATCTCACGGTCAGCACGATAGAGAGCGCGCCCCAGGTTCATTAGGTGCATCATCAGATCCATCTCGTGTAATGCCAGGTATGCGTATGGCCGGTAGAATGGGTGGTAATCGCAAAAAAGTTCAAAACTTGGAAATAGTTAAAATTATGTCTGAAAAAAACTTAATCTTAATTAAAGGTTCTGTTCCAGGTGCAAAAGGGTCTTACGTTTTAATCGAAAAATAGTCATGCAAGTAGAAATATTAAATATAAGTGGTAAAAAAACAGCCAAAAAAGCAGATTTAGTTGACGCTATTTACTCGGCTGAGCCAAATGATCATTGTATTTACTTAGATGTTAAGCAGCACTTAGCTAACCAACGTCAAGGTACTCACAAATCTAAAGAGCGTGCAGAAATCTCACGCACCACAAAAAAATTAAAACGTCAAAAAGGTACAGGTGGCGCTCGTGCAGGTTCAATGAAATCGCCAGTGTTTGTTGGTGGTGGTCGTGCATTTGGTCCTCGCCCACGCGATTACTCTTTTAAAATAAATAAAAAAGTAAAAGCATTAGCCCGTATTTCAGCATTAACGTACAAAGCTAAAGAAAACGCAATTACTGTATTAGAAGACTTTAATTTTGAAGCTCCTAAAACTAAAAATTACGTTGATTTAATTAAAAATTTAAACTTAACAGATAAAAAAACACTTTTGGTGTTGGGTGCTGCAAATAAAAATGTATATTTGTCATCCCGCAATTTATTAGGAACTAAAGTTGTAAATGCCACTGATTTAAATACTTACGATATTTTACATGCAGAAACACTTATCCTAGCAGAAAGCTCAGTTAAAGTTATTGAAACAATATTAAACAAACAAAATTAAAATGGGAATTTTAATCAAGCCAATCATTACTGAAAAAATGACTGCTCAAGCCGAAAAATTAAATCGCTATGGCTTTGTAGTAGCAAAAGAGGCTAACAAAATAGAAATAAAAGCTGCCGTAGAAACAATGTACGGTGTAAAAGTTATTTCGGTTAATACACAACAATACGTTGGTAAAGTAAAAACCCGTAACACTACTCGTGGTGTTGCAGTGGGAAGAGTTAACCGCAATAAAAAAGCTATTATTACTTTAAAACAAGGCGAAGTAATTGATTTTTACGCAAATATTTAATTTTAAACCAAATTTAAAATGGCACTAAAAAAATATAGACCACTAACGCCAAGTTTACGCTACAAAATCTCTTCAGATTTTGCAGAAATTACAACCAATAAACCAGAAAAAAGCTTAATTGCTAAAATTAGCAACTCTGGTGGTCGTAACGACTCAGGTAAAATGACAATGCGCTACATAGGTGGCGGTCACAAACGTTCATACCGTATTATCGATTTTAAACGCGATAAAGATGGTATTGAAGGAACAGTTGCAACAGTAGAATACGATCCAAATCGTACCGCGCGTATTGCCCTAATTAATTATAAAGATGGCGAAAAACGTTATATTATTGCTCCGCATGGTATTAAAGTAGGACAAAAAATTATGTCTGGTAAAGGTGCAGCTCCAGAAATAGGAAACACACTTTTATTATCTGAAATTCCATTAGGAACTGTTATTCATAACATCGAATTACGCCCTGGACAAGGTGCCGCAATGGCACGTAGTGCTGGGACTTACGCTCAGTTAACAGCTCGCGAAGGTAAATACGCTACCCTAAAAATGCCTTCAGGCGAAACACGTATGATTTTAATTACTTGTAAAGCTACTATCGGTTCAGCATCAAACCCTGACCATAGCTTAGAAATTTCGGGTAAAGCAGGTCGTAGCCGTTGGTTAGGTCGTCGTCCACGTACTCGTCCAGTTGCAATGAATCCAGTAGATCACCCTATGGGAGGTGGAGAAGGTCGTGCATCAGGTGGGCACCCACGTTCACGCAAAGGCTTATTAGCAAAAGGTTTAAAAACTCGCTACAAAGCTAAAGCAAGTAATAAACACATTATTGAAAGAAGAAAAAAATAATAACTAACGTTTAATGGCTATATTGGTCGCTGAGCATGTCGAAGCGCCAATTAGTTTCAAAACTAAAAACAAAACAAATGGCAAGATCATTAAAAAAAGGACCCTTTATCGACCATAACTTGGCAGGTAAAGTTGACAAAATGAACGCTAGCAACAAAAAGTCTGCAATTAAGACTTGGGCTCGTCGTTCAACAATTCCACCAGAATTTGTAGGGCATACATTTGCAGTACATAATGGTGCAAAATTTATTCCGGTTTACGTAACCGAGAATATGGTAGGGCATAAATTAGGAGAGTTTGCGCCAACCCGTGTATTTAAAGGTCACGCTGGCCATAACAAGAAATAATTGTAGCCATGGGAAACAGAAAAAGATTAGTTGCTGAAAAACGCAAAGAAGAAAATAAAACAAGCTATTTTGCAAAATTAAATAGCTGTCCAACATCACCTCGTAAAATGCGTCAAGTCGCAGATTTAGTTAGAGGAATGGATGCATACCTAGCTTTAAACGTATTAAAATTTAATACTCGCGAAGCTTCAGGTCGTTTAGAAAAATTATTAAAATCAGCCATTGCTAATTATGAATCTAAAAGCAATCAACGTGCCGAAGAAGGTGTGTTATTTGTGAAAGAAATAATGGTAGATAGCGCTTTAATGCAAAAACGCTTACGTACCGCACCACAAGGCCGCGGATACCGTATTCGCAAACGTTCAAATCACGTAACTTTAATTTTAGATACTAAAAATATTAAATAAAAATGGGACAAAAAGTAAATCCAATAGGTATTAGATTAGGCATCATCAAAGGTTGGGATTCTAACTGGTATGGCGGCAACGACTATTCAGAAAAATTAGTTGAAGACGATAAAATTCGCACTTACCTTAAAGCCCGTTTAGCAAAAGGTAGTATTTCTAAAATTATAATCGAACGTACATTAAAATTAATTACAGTTACTGTTAATACTGCTCGTCCAGGTATCATTATTGGTAAAGGTGGTAAGGAAGTAGATAAATTAAAAGAAGAAATTAAAAAATTAACAAAAAAAGATGTTCAAATAAACATTTTTGAAATTAAACGTCCAGAATTAGACGCTCGTTTAGTGGCAGATAGTATTGCACGTCAAATTGAAGGTCGTATTTCTTTCCGTCGTGCAGCAAAAATGAGTATGGCTAGTACCATGCGTATGGGTGCCGAAGGAATTAAAATTAAAGTAAGTGGCCGTTTAGGTGGAGCTGAAATGGCTCGTTCTGAAGGTTATAAAGAAGGACGTACTCCTTTACATACTTTAAGAGCAGACATTGATTACGCTATAGCTGAGGCACATACATCATTTGGACGTATTGGTATTAAAGTTTGGATTTGTCGTGGAGAAGTTTATGGAAAACGTGATTTATCGCCAAATGGAGGAGATTTACGTGAGAAAAAAACACAAGGTGGAAGCGAAAGAAGAGATAACGACCGTGGTGATCGCCCTAAATTTGGCGGACGCAAAAAACCAGAAAGAAAAGATAAGTAAAATGTCACCCTGAGCGGAGTCGAAGGGAACAATTAACAGATAATACTAAAACATTTATAAAATAAGGTCATGTTACAACCAAAAAGAACAAAATTTAGAAAATCACAAAAAATGAAAATCAAGGGCGACGCAAAACGTGGCCACGAATTAGCCTTTGGTTCATTTGGTATTAAAGCAATGGCTGAGTGTCGTATGACTTCTCGCCAAATAGAATCCGCCCGTCAAGCACTTACTCGTTTTATGAAACGTGAAGGCCAAGTTTGGATTCGTATTTTTCCAGATCGCCCAGTTACTTCAAAACCAGCAGAGGTTCGTATGGGTAAAGGTAAAGGTGCTCCAGAATATTGGATGGCTCCAGTAAAACGTGGTCGTATTTTGTTTGAAGCAGAAGGTGTACCTTTAGAAACAGCAAAAGAAGCCTTACGTTTAGCAGCACAAAAATTACCAATTGTTACTAAATTTATTGTGCGTAGAGATTACGTAGAAGCTGCAAAAGTTTAGTAAATAATTGAATATAAAAAACAAATCATTTTTAATTAAACCGTTACTTTAGTTAATTTTGATTACAAAAAGTTCTAAAAATTAGAACTTAGTAATAAAATAAAAAGTAAAATACAAATGGAAAACAAAGACATAGTAAATTTGCCAGACGCAGAACTTACTGAAAAAATAAATGAAGAGAGAGCAGCTTTAAACAAACAAACGTTAAACCATGCTATTTCACCTGTTGAAAACCCATCCGTTATTCGCTCAAACCGCCGTAACGTAGCCCGTTTATTAACAGAAAGAACTAAACGCACTAAAGCAATAACAAAAAAATAACAGCAAGCCATGGAAGAAAGAAACTTAAGAAAAGAAAAAGTTGGGATTGTGAAAAGCAATAAAATGGATAAAAGCATTGTTGTTGCCGTTATGCGTAAAGTAAAACACCCAAAATATGGTAAATTCCTAAATAAAACATCTACATTTGTGGCTCATGATGAGAAAAACGAATGCAGTATTGGAGATACCGTTAAAATTGCCGAAACCCGCCCATTAAGTAAAACTAAAAACTGGCGTTTGGTTGAAGTATTAGAAAAAGTTAAATAATTTAGTTAATCTTAATAAGAAAAAGTAAAAATGGTACAAAACGAATCAAGATTAGCCGTAGCAGATAACAGTGGTGCAAAAGAAGTACTTGTTATTAGAGTATTAGGTGGTACACGTAAACGTTACGCATCTATTGGCGATAAAGTAGTGGTTACAGTAAAACACGCTTTACCAAGTGGCAACGTAAAAAAAGGAACAGTAAGTAAAGCTGTTGTAGTTAGAGTTAAAAAAGAAATTAGCCGTGCAGATGGTTCTTACATTCGTTTTGATGATAATGCAGTAGTATTATTAAATGCCACTGACGAAATTCGTGGTACTCGTATTTTTGGGCCAGTAGCTCGCGAATTACGCGATAAATCATTTATGAAAATAATTTCATTAGCACCAGAAGTGCTTTAATTAAAAATAAAATTAAGTCATGTCAAAAATAAAATTAAAAAAAGGCGATTTAGTAAAGGTAATCTCTGGCGAATCTAGAGGTTCTCAAGGAAAAATCGTTTCAATAGATATTAATAAACTACGTGCCATCGTTGAAGGTGTAAATATGATTAGCAAAAGCGAAAAGCCAAATGCTAAAAATACCACTGGTGGCATTGTAAAAAAAGAAGGTTCTATCCATATTTCAAACTTAATGTTTTTAGAAACTGGTAAAACTGTTCGTATTGGTCGTAAATTAGACGATAAAACACAAAAATTAGTGCGCATCTCACGCAAAACCAAGGAGGTAATTAAATAATGGCAACAACAACCTATCAACCGCGCTTAAAAGCAAAATACAAAGCTGAGGTTATACCAGCTTTACAAAAACAATTTCAATACACATCTTCTATGCAAGTTCCAAAATTGGAAAAAATATGCATTAACCAAGGTGTAGGCGATGCTGTATCTGATAAAAAATTAATCGAATCGGCAGTAAAAGAAATGACAACTGTTACAGGTCAAAAAGCTGTACCAACATTTTCTACTAAAGATATTTCAAACTTTAAATTACGTAAAGGCGTAGCAGTAGGGGTAAGAGTAACCTTACGTGGCGATAAAATGTACGAATTTTTAGATCGTTTAATTGCTTCAGCTTTACCTCGTATTCGCGATTTTAAAGGCGTAAACGATAAAGGATTTGATGGACGAGGTAACTACACATTTGGTGTTACTGAGCAAATTATTTTCCCTGAAATTGATATTGACAAAGTAAGTAAAATCACTGGTATGGATATTACCTTTGTAACTACTGCAAATACAGATAAAGAAGCACACGCTTTATTAACAGAATTTGGAATTCCATTTAAAAAGAAACAAGCAGCATAATGGCAAAAGAATCAATGAAAGCCCGTGAAGTAAAAAGGGCAAAATTAGTAGCAAAATACGCAGACAAACGCGCACAACTTAAAAAAGATGGTAATTGGGACGAATTACAAAAGTTACCAAAAAACTCTTGTAAAGTACGCATGCGTAACCGTTGTAAATTAACAGGTCGCCCTCGTGGTTACATGAGTACCTTTGGTGTTAGCCGTGTTACTTTCCGCGATATGGCTTTGTTTGGCTTAATACCAGGCGTTACAAAAGCAAGTTGGTAAAAAAATAAAAATAATTTTGCTGGGTTAGGAAATATATGTATATTTGCCCCCTCAAAAAAATAAATAAATGTTTAATATAATTATTCCGTTGTAGGAATAAAATATAAACCCATTAAAAAATGACAGATACAGTAGCAGATTACTTAACGCGCGTTCGTAACGCCATTAAGGCAAATCACAGAGTAGTGGAGGTTCCAGCCTCTAACTTAAAAAAAGAAATTACAAAAATTCTTTTTGAAAAAGGGTACATCTTAAATTATAAATTTGAGACTACCGAAAATAAACAAGGCGTAATTAAAATCGCTTTAAAGTACCATCCGGTAACAAAAAAATCAGCAATTAATGCTTTAGATAGAGTTTCTAGCCCAGGTTTACGTAAGTATTCAGGCGCAGTTTCAATGCCTCGTGTATTAAATGGATTAGGAATTGCCATCGTTTCAACTTCAAAAGGTGTAATTACCGATAAAGAAGCTAAGAAATTAAACGTTGGCGGCGAAGTTTTATGTTACATTTCATAATTTAAAGGAGGAAGAAAAAAATGTCACGTATAGGAAAAGCCCCAATAGCATTGCCAAAAGGAGTTGATTTTAGTATCAACAACGGATTAGTTACCGTTAAAGGTAAATTAGGCACATTAACTCAAAAAGTTGATTTAGATATAACAGTAGCAGTAGAAGGAGAAAACATTATTGTTTCTCGCCCAACTGATCAAAAACGCCATCGCGCATTACATGGTTTATACCGTGCTTTAATTGCTAACATGGTAA
Source organism: Bacteroidota bacterium (assembly GCA_025363015.1). Taxonomy (GTDB): domain Bacteria; phylum Bacteroidota; class Bacteroidia; order B-17B0; family Aurantibacillaceae; genus Aurantibacillus. The sequence continues at coordinate 1,035 of JANYEQ010000079.1, read as the reverse complement.
AAGGTGTTAATGAAGGTTACAAAACCGAACAAGAATTAGTAGGTGTAGGTTATCGCGCTGCAAATAAAGGTCAAATGTTAGAATTATCATTAGGTTATTCGCATAACATTAACTTTGAATTACCAGCCGAAATCAAAGTAACTACTTCATCGGAAAAAGGACAAAACCCAAAAATAGTTTTAGAAAGTGCTGACAAACAATTATTAGGTTTAGTAGCCGCTAAAATTAGAGCCTTACGTAAACCTGAACCATACAAAGGTAAAGGTATTAAGTTTACTGGTGAGGTTTTACGTCGTAAAGCTGGTAAATCAGCCTCTAAAAAATAATTAAATAAATTGTAAATCATCTTAAAAAAAATGCAAAGATGGCACTGAATAAATTAAATAGAAGAACTAAAATAAAATTAAAGATACGCAAAACCTTAAAAGGTACTGCCGCATCTCCTCGCTTAAATGTATATCGTAGTAACTCCGAAATATATGCTCAATTAGTTGACGATAAAGCAGGTAAAACATTATTAGCAGTAGGTTCGGTTGATAAATCAATCTCAACAAGCAAAGCTAGTAAAATTGAAAAAGCGAAGTTAGTAGGTAAGTTAATTGCCGAAAAAGCAGTAGCAACAGGAATTTCGGCAGTGGTTTTTGACCGTAACGGATTTTTGTATCACGGACGTATTAAATCGTTAGCCGAAGGTGCTCGCGAAGGAGGTTTAAAATTCTAATAAAAAATTAAGATGTCTACAAAAGATAAAGAAGTAGTAAAGCGCGTTAAATCGAGCGAAATTGAATTAAAAGATAAATTAGTTGCTATTAACCGTGTAACTAAGGTTACAAAAGGTGGTCGCCACTTTAGTTTCTCTGCCATTGTTGTGGTTGGAAATGAAAAAGGTATTATTGGTCAAGGTTTAGGTAAAGCCAATGAGGTAACTGATGCTATCACAAAAGGTATTGAAGATGCTAAAAAGAGTTTGGTAAAAGTAGCCATTTTAAAAGGTACTATTCCTCACTCGCAAGAAGGTAAATTTGGTGGTGCGCG
>JANYEQ010000003.1 GCA_025363015.1 Bacteroidota bacterium | reverse complement strand
AAATGGTTTATTTGGTTTACCAGCTGCTGCGGTAGCAGGTACAGCTTTAGATGCTGCTGCTTTTGGTAATTATTTACTACGTTCGGGTAAGCCTCGTTCGGTAGATTTATTACCTATATTCCACACAGGTGTACCAAATTTACGCCCTTATCAATTAGCTACAGGTAAACCAGCTGGTAACCCTTTAGCTGCTGGTAAACCGTTTATTAATAACTTTTTACCAACGTTTGGTGATATGTTACGCTTAAACATGGCAGTACCAGTTACACAACGTAACGACCCTAACTTTAGTAGCTTAGGTTTAATACAAGCCGCAGTTATTGGTTTAACAAATCCTACATACAGTGGTACAACTTTACAGTTTATTCCTAACATGGATGGTTTTCCTAACGGACGCCGTTTAGAAGATGATGTAACACGTATTGAGTTACAAGCTGTGGGTGGTATAGTTTTAGCTGCAATTGGTTTATGGTATGATGATTGTATCAGTCCTTATATAGTTGGTGTAACGCCTCAGTTATTAGCTACTTTAGGTTACAGTACTGGTATTCAAAATAACGATACTACTTTTAAAGCTAATTTCCCGTATTGCCAAACTCCTTGGAGTGGTTATGGTAAATGTGGCGGACCAATTTTTGTTAATAACTCTGTACCAGTTGGTATTCAAGAATACGGTGTAGGTGTTAGTGCTCCAAAATTAGCAATGGTTCAAAACTACCCTAATCCATTTAAAGGTAATACTACGTTTAAATATCACTTATCTGAAAATGCACCTGTAACTATTTCAATTTATGATTTAGCAGGTAAAAAAGTAGGTGTAATTAACGAAGGTGTTAAAGCAGAAGGAACTCATGAAGTAATTTATAATGCCGAAAATTTAACTAGTGGTATTTATATTGCAACATTAAGTTCGGGTTACAAAACAGTACAATCTATAAAAATATCGGTTGTTAAATAATAAACTTTAATATTTTTAATTAACTAAGAATCGGGTATATTTACCCGATTCTTTTTTTTAATTTCAATTTTATGCGCAAAAACTTATATCTAATTTTAATTGTTGCAACATTAATATTGTTGGCTAGTATTTTTATTTTCTCAAAAAAGCCAAAAGAAAAATTAACCACTTTTAAAGAAAGAACTGGAACAATAGCTTTAACTGGCGAATGGTTAAATACAAAAAAAGCCATTCAAGGTTTATTAGCTACAATTGAACAAAACCCTGAAGATTATAAAGCCATGTTAAACTTATCTCAAGCCTATATTCAAGAAGGGCGTGTAACTGGTGACCATGGCTATTATGATAAAGCAGCTATTGAATTATTAGATATTGTTATAAAAAATCAACCACAAAACTTTGAGGCATTGTGTTGTAAAGCCACAGTTCTTTTATCGCAACACCATTTTGCCGAAGGATTAGAATTGGCCAAAATAACGCTGCCCTTAAATCCAAACAGTGCCTTTATTTACGGTATTTTAACCGATGCTAATTTAGAGTTAGGTAATTATGACGAAGCTGTAAAAATGGCTGATAAAATGGTTTCTGTAAGACCCGATATTCGTTCGTATGCACGTATAAGTTATTTAAGAGAAATTTATGGCGATTTACCTGGTGCCATTGCTGCTATTAAATTAGCTACAGACGCTGGTTACCCTGGCTTAGAACAAACCGAATGGACACGTTGTATTTTAGCACACTTATTTGAAAACACGGCAAGTTTAGATTCTGCCGAATATGAATACAGAATTGCTTTGCGAAACCGACCTGATTATGCTTTTGCTATTGCAGGCTTGGGGCGTATTGCCAAAGCTAAGGCAAATTATAAAGAAGCTATTAAATATTACGAAAAAGCAAAAAGTATGATTGTTGAATTTTCGTTTTCTGATGAATTAACCGATTTGTACCGCTTAGATAACCAAAAAAGTAAAGCAGAAAAAAATGCCGAAGAGGTAATTAATTTATTAGGCCCTAACGAAGGCGATGAAAGCGATACAGGGCATGGCCATTATGCTGATAAAGAATTAGCATACGCCTATATTAAAATAAATAATTTAGAAAAAGCTTTAAAACATGCTACCACAGAGTACCAACGCCGCCCTAACAATATTGATGTATGCGAAACATTAGCTTGGGTGGATTATAAATTAAATGATTTTAAGAATGCAAATATTTTAATAGATAAAGCATTAAAAACAAATTGTAAAAATCCAATTTTATTGTGCCGAGCAGGGTTAATAAAAGTAAAAGCAAACGAAGTTGAAAAAGGCAAGGCCTTAATTAAACAAGCATTAAAAACAAATCCGTTTTTAGATATTGAATTGCGTAACGAAGCTAAAGCATACATTACACCAGCTTAATAATCGTCTGAAAAACAATAAACATAGTTATTTTTTTAGTATTGCGTTAATTGTTATATTATCGCTTGTACCTATTGTAACTCAGGCACATCCACAAGATGCGTATTTAAATAAATTATCGCGTAGCGATGTTTTTTTTATCTATTTACAATTGGGTTTTACACACATTATTCCCTTGGGCTTCGACCATATTCTTTTTATACTAAGTTTATTTTTATTAAGCCCTAAATTAAAAACAATTGTTTGGCAAGCTACTGCCTTTACAGTGGCTCACTCTATTACTTTAGGTTTAGCCATGTATGGTAAAATACAATCGCCGCCACATATTGTTGAACCAATTATTGCCTTATCAATATTTTTTGTAGCCGTAGAAAACGTTATAACCGATAAATTAAAACCTACACGTATTATTATAGTATTTGCTTTTGGGCTTATACACGGCCTGGGTTTTGCAGGTGTATTAAACGATTTGGGCTTACCTAAAAAAGAATTTTTTAATGCCCTTATAAGTTTTAATGTGGGGGTTGAATTAGGGCAACTCAGTATTATATTACTAGCATGGTTTTTAGTTGCTAAATGGTTTAATAAAAAACCTTGGTACCGTAAATTTATTGTTAATCCAGTATCTGTACTAATTGCTATAATTGCCCTGTACTGGACAATTGAGAGAGCATTTCTCGCCTAACATTCTCAAAAACTATTATTTTGTAACCTTATTAGATTTAGTAAATTTATGTGCGTTAATAATTATAAATTTAACGTATTAAAAATTACAAAATGCAATCAACCGCCAAAACAGTAGTAGAATATATTGCTTCGTTACCTGAAGATAGAAGACAAGCAATTAATAAAATACGAAAAATTATTTTAAAAAACTTACCAAATGGGTTTGAGGAGGAAATGAGTTATGGTATGTTAGGCTACGTTGTGCCTCATAAATTGTACCCAAACGGTTACCATTGCGACCCAAAATTACCATTAGGTTTTATAAATATAGCATCACAAAAAAACTTTATTGCAATTTATCATATGGGGCTTTATGCCGATATTAAATTATTGAAATGGTTTACAGATGAATATCCAAAACATTGTAACACAAAATTAGATATGGGTAAAAGTTGTATCCGGTTTAAAAAATTAGACCAAATACCTTATGTTTTAATTGGTGAATTAGTGGCTAAAGTTTCGGTAAAAAATTGGATTGAGCTTTATGAAAAAGCTTTTAAAAAATTAAAAGCTTAATGTGTTAAGCAATAAAATTATATTTATTTCGGCTTTAGATTGGGGCTTAGGCCATGCTACGCGCTGTGTACCTATTATTCGTAATTTACAAAAAAACAACACTGTAATTATTGGTATTACACCATTAACTAAATTAATTTTTGAAGACGAGTTTCCACACTTAAAAAAAATAAACCTACCAGCTTATAATATTACTTACTCAAAAACAATACCCATATGGCTAAAATTATTATTTAATTGGTATAGAATCTTAAAAGTAATAAAACAAGAAAGAAAACAATTAGAAAAAATTATTTCACAAAACAAAATTGATGTTGTAATAAGCGATAATCGTTTTGGTTTGTATTCTAAAAAAATACATTCTATTTTTATAACACATCAATTATTTTTAAAAACACCTTTTGCAAATTCGTTTATTCAAAATATTAATAAAAAATATATTTTAAATTTTAATGAAGTTTGGATTCCTGATAACGAAAACGAAACTTTAAGTTTAAGTGGAAGTTTATCCCACGGCTCGCACTTTCATTCTAATATAAAATATATTGGTGCTTTAAGCCGTTTAACTAAAAGTAATTATTCTGAGCCATTTTACGATTATTTATTTTTAATTTCAGGTCCTGAGCCACAACAAACAGTATTAATAAATTTAGTATTACAAAAGGCAAAGCAAAATTCTAATTTAAAATTTGCAATGGTATGTACTAATAATCTGACTTACAAGACAGAAAATATAACGGTAATTAATCTGCCAAATTCAAGTCAATTAAGCGAAACTATTTCTAAAAGTAAAAAAATTATTTGCCGCAGTGGTTACAGCACCATAATGGATTTGTATGAATTACAAATTAATTTTAGAAATGTAACTTTTGTTCCCACCCCAAGCCAAACTGAACAAGAATATTTAGCAAATTATTTAATGAATAAATTTGGCTCGGTTGTTATCTCACAAAAATTATTTTCACAAAAAAAGCTCCAATAATAATATTGAAGCTTTTTACTTGATTTAGTTATTTTTTAATTTCCTTCTACCACTGGTTTAGCTTTTATTTCACCTTTAATTCGAACTTTAATGGTGCTAAATTTGGCGTTACTTGTTACGGTAACATTTTTTTCAAATCTACCTTCGCGTTTAGTATCGTATTTCACCTTAATAACACCACTTTTACCTGGTAATATTGGTTCTTGTGGCCAACCTGGTTTTCCATCAATAGTAGTTGCTGTACAGCCACACTCGCCAGTTACCGATGTAATTGTTAAAGGTGTCTTTCCTACGTTAGTAATTTTAAATTCACGTAAGCCATTAGAATCCCAATCAATAGTACCATAGTCTAACACTTCGCTATCAAATTTTATATCAGCAGCATTAGGGTCTGTATTAGGTACTACAGAAGACTGAGCAACGCTAAGGTTATTAAACCCAAACAACACTACTAAAATTAATAAAATCTTTTTCATAATATAAAGTATTAGAGAATGTTAAAATTTTAAATACTAACCTTTTTTCTCAACTGGCGCTCCTTTTGGAGTTTCGTTTGCTGGAAAAGCTTGTTCTACTGGCTTAGCATCAATATTGCCTTTAATAGTTAATGTTTGTACACCACTTTTAGCATTAGAATTTACAGTAACTGTTTTGTAAATACCGCCTACACGTTGTGTATCGTATTTTACTTTAATTACACTGCTTTTGCCTGGTAAAATTGGTTCTTTAGGGCATTGTGGTACGGTACAACCGCAGCTTCCCATACAATTTGTAATTACTAAAGGCTCCTTACCATTATTTGTAAATTTAAATTCGCACTCGCCATTATCACCTTGTTTAATATTACCATAATCGTGTACAAGTTTATCTAATTTAATATCGGCTAAACTTGTTGGTGCAGTTGTTTCTGTGGCTACTGCTCCATGGCCATGCCCATCGTTAGCGTTGTGTCCTTCCTGTGCAAAGGTTAAGGTAGTTAAACCTGCAACTAATCCTAAAGTAAAAATTAACTTTTTCATGTGTTTTTTGTTTTATTGGTTAAAATTATTTTGTTTGTAAATATAATACTAATATCGTGCCATAAAGATAGTGCACAGCTGCTATACTTTCATTATTTTTGCGAAATTTAACAAAATATTTTTTAATTATTTAACAATGGAGATTGCTAAAACATATAATTCTGCACAAGCCGAAGCCAAATGGTACCCTTTTTGGTTAGAAAAACAATTTTTTAAATCAACACCCGATACCCGTAAACCCTACACCATTGTTATTCCTCCACCTAACGTTACAGGTGTATTACACATGGGGCACATGCTTAACAATACTATACAAGATGTGTTAATTCGCCGAGCCCGTATGTTAGGTTTTAATGCATGTTGGGTGCCAGGTACCGACCATGCCAGTATTGCTACTGAAGCAAAAGTAGTTGCCTTATTAAAAGAAAAAGGAATTAATAAAAAGGATTTAAGCCGCGATGAATTTTTAAAACACGCCTGGGATTGGAAAGAAAAATACGGTGGTATAATTTTAGAACAACTTAAAAAACTTGGCGCAAGTTGCGATTGGGATCGTACCAAATTTACGATGGACCCAGCTATGAGCGAGGCTGTAATTGATACCTTTATTGATTTACATAATAAAGGACATATTTACCGTGGCGTTCGAATGGTTAATTGGGACCCTCAAAGTTTAACTGCCGTTAGCGATGAAGAAGTAATACATAAAGAAAAAGATGGCCAATTGGTTTACATAAATTATAAAATAGAAAATGAAGAAGGTTTTGTAACTATTGCCACAACCCGCCCCGAAACCATAATGGCCGATACTGCGGTGTGTGTAAATCCTAAAGATGAAAGATACGCTCATTTAAAAGGTAAAAAAGTAATCATTCCATTAATTGATAAAGCAGTACCAATTATTTTTGATGACTATGTAGATGCAGCTTTTGGTACAGGCGCTTTAAAAGTTACACCAGCACATGATATTAACGATTTTAATTTAGGGCAAAAACATAAACTGCCCACAATTGATGGCTTAACACCTGATGGAAAAATTAGCGAAGCGGCACAAATTTATGTAGGTATGGATAGGTTTGCCTGCCGTAAACAAATTGTAAAAGATTTACAAGAGCAAGGTTTTGTTACAAAAATTGAAACCATTAAAAATAAAGTAGGGCATAGCGAGCGCACAGATGCAGTAATAGAGCCACGTTTAAGCATGCAATGGTTTTTGAAAATGCAAGATGTTAGTAAACCCGCTTTAGATGCAGTTTTAAATGGTGAAGTAAAATTAATTCCTGAAAAATTTGTAAATACCTATAAACATTGGATGGAAAATGTACACGATTGGTGTATAAGTCGCCAATTATGGTGGGGTCAACGCATTCCAGCTTGGTATGATGGGCAAGGCAATACTGTAATTGCAAAAACGTTTGATGAAGCTGTTGTTTTATTAAAAACTAAAAACTCATCACTTAATACTAACGAAGTTAAACAGGATGAAGATGTTCTCGATACTTGGTTTTCATCCTGGCTTTGGCCTTTAACAGTCTTTGATGCTAACGTAATTAAAAACGGATTTGAGAATGCAAACGAAGATTTAAAATACTATTACCCAACAAATGATTTAGTAACTGCCCCCGAAATTTTATTTTTTTGGGTAGCACGTATGATTATTGCTGGAAAAGAATATACGAATGTGAAACCTTTTACTAATGTGTATTTAACGGGTATTGTACGCGATAAACTCGGACGTAAAATGAGTAAAAGTTTGGGTAATAGTCCTGACCCGCTGGATTTGATTGAAAAATACGGAGCTGACGGTGTGCGTGTAGGGATGTTATTATGTTCGCCTGCAGGAAACGATTTAATGTTTGATGAAAGTTATTGTGAGCAAGGACGTAATTTTGCCAATAAAGTGTGGAACGCGTTTAGATTAATTAAAGGTTTTACGGTGGCTGAGCCTGTCGAAGCCGCTGCTCAACCTCAATCATCTAAAGCCGCTATCACATGGTTTGAAAATAAATTATCAGAACAATTAGAAATTATTAATGATCATTACTCAAAGTACAGAATGAGTGATGCTTTAATGGCAACTTACAAATTAGTGTGGGATGATTTTTGCGCCTGGTATTTAGAAGCCATTAAGCCCGAATTTGTTGATGGAAAAGCACAACCAATTGATAAAAATACGTTTGATGCTACTATTAATTTCTTAGAACAGCTATTAAAAATAATGCATCCTTGGATGCCTTTTATAACTGAAGAAATTTGGCATTTATTAAAAGAGCGTAAGGAAAAAGAGTGTATTATTGTTGCCCAATGGCCTATTAAGGGAACAGCGAATAGCGAATTGTTATTAGAATTTGAAGTGGTAAAAGAATTAGTAACAATGGTGCGAAACGTAAGAGCGCAAAAACAATTATCGCCAAAAGAACAGCTAGAAGTAATTGAAAAATCTAATGCTACTAAAAGTTATTTTGATGATCTTGTGGTAAAATTAGCTAATCTTTCTGCATTTAATTACACAACAAATAAAGTAGAAGGTGCAATTTCGTTTCAAATAAAAACTACCGAATTTTTTATACCACTTTCTACAAATATAAATATTGAAGAAGAAAAAGAACGATTAACAAAAGAGTTAGAATACAATAAGGGTTTTTTACAAAGTGTGGCAAAAAAATTAAGTAACGAAAAATTTGTAGCCAATGCTAAACCAGAAGTGTTAGCCATTGAACGCAAAAAAGAAAGTGATGCCTTGAGTAAAATTAAAAGTATTGAAGAGCAATTGGCTTCGTTATAAATTTACAAGTGCAACGAGTTAATATGCTGAAGTATGTCAAGTCGTAGGATGTCAGGTTAAGCTAGTCGAAGCCTAATTATTTAATTTTTTAATATTTGGAAAATAAATCTTATAACCTAAAGTTAACACCCGAATTAGCACATCACAAAATAAAAAATTGGTGTGCCTATCAGGAGCGTTCACAACACGAAACGCGGCAAAAATTATACGAATATGGTTTGTTTAGTAATGATGTTGAGCAATTAATTGTAAAACTAATTGAAGAAAATTTTTTAAACGAAGAACGATTTGCCTTTGCGTTTGTAAGTGGAAAGTTTAACATAAAACAGTGGGGTAAAATTAAAATTAAAATAGAGTTGCGTAAACACAAAGTAGGCGATTACCTTATTAAAAAAGCCCTACAGAGTATTGATGAAAACAATTACATTAAAACATTAAATAAAGTCATTGAAAAAAAGATAAAATTAACTCCTGAAAAAAATAAGCAAAAACTATTTTATAAAATTTTTCAATACGCTTTAAGTCGTGGCTTTGAAAGTGATATTATTGCCGAACAATTAAAACCATTATTAAAAGTAGAATAATGCCTCATTTTACTTTATACTAATTATAGTTCTACTTCTACTTCCCTTTCACATTTACTCTAATTCCTTCGCTATGGCTTGTAAATTCAGGTGCGTACATGCATTGTATGCTACTAATGCCATTGCTAAAATTACCGCTATGGCTAACTACTAATGAATATTCAAACACATAGGTACCTTTTGGTAAGTACGAAATAAAGAAATTTGTAGAGGCATCTTTCGTAGCTTCGTAATACCCTAAACCATCTTGGTAACGGTAGCCGCTAAACACATTAGTAGGTTCAAAACCACTGGCGCGCATATCTTTTAAGTGAACGTATTCCATATCTCTATCTACTTTTAATTCAATACGTACCTTAATTTTATCGCCTACTTTTAAAATGTTGGTTGCGCTTATTGGTGTAATTACTGGCCCGCTTGCAGTATAGGTTTGTATAAATAATTTTTTAGTTAATTTTAAAGGTGTTTCGTGAGGTGTAATTTTATCTAATTGTTCAAAGTACTGCCAATAAACACTTCCCCAGCTAACGCCAGCATCTTTCTTCACTACTTTTACATTACCCATTGTGGGTTTAATATCGCTTCCCGTAAATGTTTTCTTAAAATAACCTGTGCCTGCTTCCACTTTTAAATCTTTATCGGTTTTTGGATCTATTTTTATATCGCCTAAACTAATTTCTACATTAGGTTCGGTACTTAGCCAATCTGTTCCGCGCAATAATAAGGCATATACCGCTTCGGTAGTAGCACGGGTAGTTCCCCAATTTTGAGTTTGCTTACTTTTTATTAACCACGTTTTTAAATCGTCAACTGCTTTTAAATCATTGCTTACTTCGTCAAATGCTTCAATCATTAAGGCTTGCATTTCAATAGGGGCTTGGTACCAATAGTAACCGCTGTAATTTTCTTTCCAATACATACCCATTTCTTCATTTTTTAAAGAGTTTTCTTTTAATGATTTCATAATATCAGTAGCAGTTTTTTTATCGTTGTAACGATTACTGTATAAGGCAATCATCCCTTGCATGTATCTACTATTATCTAGCCAATATTTTTGAGATTGTTTTTTATAATAGTCAACCGATTCGTTATTACGAGAACTTATTTTTAAATCTTTAAAATAGCTACGCATGTATAAAAATTGAATTTGTGTGTAGCCTAAATGATTATTTTTTAAATAATTTTTATCATAATGTTTCATGTATTCAAAATCTTGTTGTAATTTATTGTCACAAAATAAAACTGCTTTTTCAACCATATCTTTTAGTTTAGCGTCTTTACTAAAATCTACCACACCTAATTTTTGTAAGTGAGCAAAGCCTGTGGCAATATATTGGGTAATATACCAATCTTCTGGAGCGCCTTTAAACCATGGCCATCCACCATTACTAGTTTGTGCTTTTTGTAATTTTAAAAAGGCAGCATTTAATTCGTTACTCATTTTATTTAAATCGAATAATAAGCCAACCCGTTTTTTATTTTCACTTTCGTTTTTAGATTGCAATACCCAAGGTGTTTCTTCTAATACTACGGCTTTTAATTCTTGATTTTTCTCAAGATTTGATAAAAAAGTTTCGGGACTATTCATTTTCCAACTCTCAAAAATTTGTTTAATTTTTGGTTTTGAGTTGGCAACATAACTTGCTAAAGCATTTGAATAATAACGCGCAAAAGTTTGTTCGTTACACTCATAAGGGTACTCCATTAAGTAGGGTAAACTTTGCACGGCATACCAAGCTGGGTTAGCGGTAAACTCTAGTGTGTAAGCGTGATTTTTTAAAGTAGTAGAATTATTATTTTGATTTATAAACTTTGTAAACGAAAATTCTTTGGTTTGGTTTCCACGAATAGGAAGCGGCATACTTTCGGTAACTAACATACAATTGGTTAATACAGGAATGGCCATTTCTTCGCCGTCGCTATAGCTACCCGCTTTAGCAACTATTTTGTATTTAATGGCTTGGTAACCTTCGGGTATCATTAAATTCCATTCAATAGAAGTGCTTTGCCCTTTTGCAATTTTAAAATTTCGTGTACCAATTGTAGGGAAATTACCACTCACAGCTTCTATCATTTTTGTAGAAATTTCTTGCTCCGTTAAGGCATCAAATAATTTTAATTCGGCAACGCCACTCAATTCTTTATCTGATAAATTAACTACTTTACTAATAAAGGTGAGCTTATCATTTTCTCTTAAAAAGCGTGGGGCATTTGGCTGAACCATTAATTCTTTTTGAGTAACTACTTCGTTTTGTGTTTGAGCATAGCTTAAATCTTTGGTATGAGCAAAGCCCATAAACTTCCATTTGGTAAGGCTTTCTGGAATAGTGAATTTTATAACTACTTCGCCATTTTCATTTGTTTGTAATTGCGGGAAAAAGAAAGCGGTTTCGTTAAAATTTTTGCGTGTAGCAACACCACCTAATCCGTTTGAAGGTCCGTCTTTACCTTCTCTTCTTGTTTCACCACTTTTTCCGGTAGTAGATGCTGTTGTAACATCACTAATTTCCTTAGCAGAATCATTTTTACTTGCTTTTTTAGCTGGAGATTGATCTTTATCTATCGATTTTTCTTCAATAGGAGCACTCATAGCCACACTTTCAGATTTAGCCATCTCATCATATTCACCTTCGCTTTTTCCTTTAGATCTATAATGTCCACCACTTGGTCCATTGTTATAGTAGTTATAATAATTTAAGCCAAACATATTTAAGTAATCGTAATCTAATCTATCAATGTATTGGTATTTAGAACTAAAATTGTTGTACACTTGAGAGCTACTTTGGTCTTCTAAACTATGACCCCAATAGTATTTACTGTAAAAAGAATTGTAAATATTAAAACTCCAATAGTTTGCTTTAAACGCATCAAGACTTGCATCATACATGCCTGCTAATAGTTCGGCGGCTACTTTGTCACCTTTTTTATTTTTAATGGTGAGTTTCCATTCTTCTTGCTGCCCCGGTAATAGCTTATTGCGAAAAGTGGAGTATTGTATATCTAATTCTTTATTACTAAACGGAACGGTAATGTATTGCTGATAATTATATACTCTACCAAATTTTATAAAGTAAGAATTTGCAATTAAGCCACCACGATTTTCTTCAACAATAGGAATTTGAAATGGTGTTAAGGATGGTGAAGTTAATTTTACTTCTCTCGCTAATTCACTTTCTACTTCGTAAATTAAATTTACATCACTATAGCTACTTGCTAATATAAAACTTGCCGTTTCGTTAGGTTGGCAAGTTGTTTTAATAGGTAAGCCCCAAATGGCTGATTTTATTGGCAATTCAGTGTTTGTAGGGTTATAAATAGTAATGTAATTAATTGATTTTACTTCGGAACCAAATTTATCTTTACATAAGCCTTCAATAATATAGGCACCTTGCGGTAAATCTTTAAATTCGTTGTAAATGCTATTTTTATCTTTTTTTGTATCAAAGTTTTTAGTGAAAGCTATTTTTCCTTTTTCCCATTTGTATTTATTTGTTTCATCGGTAAAAATATCGTTTGGAAATAATTTGTAGTACTCTTCTTTACTAAACAAATGTTTGTCGGCTTGCGCCCATAAACGTTTACGAAATATTTTATTGGGTTGGGTTAATTTATAAATTGTTAGTGTACCTGTTGTATTTTCTTCAATACCATTTAGGTTTTGAGTGTAGATAGAAATTTTTGGCAAGTTTTGTGTATTTACAATTTCAGGAATACTAATCGATAGTTCGATGGCTTGATAACCCACTTTAAAATAGGTTTGTGTACTTTGTGTTTCTCCATTAATATCTGTTACATCGACTAAAATTTGGTAAGTATAATTTGGATTATCTTTTTTATTAATAGTAGGGTCGGGGAGGGCTTTAAATTTAATTTCGTACTCACCTTTTTCGTTCGTTTTTACTTCGCCATTTGCAATTTCTACCTCTGTACTTTGCGAATAATAGGGGCGATACCAATACCACCAATTTGGATAATTTACATTACGCACTACTCGGTATTTTACATCCGCACCATCTACTAAATTTCCGGCATACGCTTTGGCAATACCTTTTACGCTTACATCATCGTTTAATTTGTAACTTCCTTTTAAGGTATCAAAATAGGTTTCAAATTTTGGACGTTTGTACTCTTCAACCGAAATATAAGCGGTGCCATTACCATCTGTAATACTCATTTGCCCTGTTAAAACCCCTTGTGGCGCTATAAACGAACCTGATACTGTTCCGTATTCGTTTGTTGTTAATGATTGATCGGCAATTTTTTGATAATTAACATCGTAAAAAGTTATATGCGTTAAATGATTAGGCATTATTTCAGCTTTATTTTTTTTACTTGTGTTAATTACAATGGCTTTAAAATAAACAGTTTGCCCTGGGCGGTAAATGGCTCTATCAGTAAAAATAGAAGTTTGAATTGTTGTGCCATTGTAATCATAATCTTTATACGAATAAAAATTATCGTTACTTATTAAATTATCTTTTTCGCTTTTTATTTCTACAAAAAAATTATACTCATCTGTTGAGCCTGTACCTTTAACGGAGGCATATCCTTTGGAATCGGTGATAAATTGATTTCCTTTTTTAAATTCGTATTCGCTAATTTTATAATTATATTTATTATACCACACTTGTATTGTAGCATTGGCAATTGATTTGCCAGTAGTACGGTTTAATACATAAAAATCGTATTCGCCATTTGATTTACGCTTGTTTAGGGTTGCTAAATCAGATACTGAATAAATTTGATGGCTTACTATATTTTCTTTTAAAGAAAAATTAGGGGTGATAGAAGCTAATAAAACATAATATCCAGCATCTACTGGGGGTACTTTTATTTCGACTGAATGTGGATTAAAATCTTTATCGTTTGGTAATTCTTGATCAAAATTTAATACTGTAGGTAGGTTTAACAATTTAGGAATTAAGTTTTCACTATAAAATTTATTTTGGTAATTGCGAAGTGTAAAGTAATCGGTTTTAACGAGTTTAAAATATAGTTTAGATACATTAGTATAATTTAGTAATACACGGTTTGGTAGGTTTAAATCGTTCACTTGCTCGGCAGTAATTTGTAGGCTTTTTAATTCAATGTTATTAAGTGTATTTTGAGCCATTTGAGCCCCACGTGTTTTTGGGTGTTGCTGAATTATTTGTGTACAAATAGTGTGGGCTTTTGTTTTATACTCTTTATATTCATCAGAATTTAAGGGTTGGTATAAACTTGATTTTTGTAAGTACCATTCGGCCATTTTATGTTTAATTTCGGCTACACGCGGGCTTATGGCATATTTTATTTGCAGCCAATTTAGGGTTTGTAAATACAGGCTGTCTTTTAATTCGTTTTTAGAATAGGTATTTATAAATGCTAAACGGTCAAATTCTAAATCTAAAACACCGTTTACGTTTTCGGTTTTTAAGTTAAAGTCATAAAGATCTTGATACAAAGTAACGGCATAATATTTTAGTTCTAAACTATCTATTGGTTTGCTAATTTTTAAGTTTATAAAATCGGGGTAAGGCTTTAAATATTCATCGTTATTTACTACAAATTGTTGCGCTGCTTTTGTAACATCGGCTTCGCTATTTTTAAAAAAATCTAATGCCCTATGTGCTAAAAAATCGTATAATGTTGGTCGCCATAAGCGAGTTTCAGATGTGCCTTTTATAATTATTTCGTCAAACAGTTGTAATTTTGTAGTTTTTAAATCATTAATTTGTTGTAACGATTGCTTAAAATTTACGATACAGCCATTTATAATTGCTTTTAAATCCCAAGTCGCTATATCTTCTTTATTAAAAGATGTTGTTTGACTTCGGTTATAAAACTTCCAGCGGTTTTGTTGGTAATATTGCCAATAAGCATCGGCCAAAAGGCTTTGCAAAATTGGTTTTATTGGGAATTTAGCACTATCAAGTTCTTTTGTTAAATCGTTTATGTTTTTTTCTTGACTAAACTCTTCTTTATATTGTGCAAATTTTAATTTGTATATTACAGACTTTACAAACTGAGGAGCATTATTTTCGGTTTTGGCACGATTATAAATTTCATCTACAATTTTTAATGCACTTTCGGTTAAACCTTTATTTTCACAGCTATCAATACGTTTCCATAATTTTTCGTAGTTATCGTATTTACCAAACAAAGGTATATTTTGTTTGTTTTTTAGTTTAATAATAAATCCTAAACTTAAAGCTATTGAGGCACAAAAAGCTAATGTTAAAACTAATATTTTTTTTACGGGTATCATGTTGTTTTTTTATTAAGATGAAGAGTAAACTAAAATTCCATATAATTTAATAAAATAAATTATTGTGGATTAGTTTTTGAAATAGCTAAAGCTGTTAAATAGCTGTAGGTTAGATTAAAATTTTGCTGGTATTTTTCTTTTATTTGAGTAGTAGCGCCAGTTTCTATGCAATATTGGCTTTGTGGCTTTGTAATAAAACAAATTTGGTTAGTTTCTTTATCATGTATAAGCCCTTGGACTTTAGCTGTTTCAATGGTGCCTACATTAAACGAATTTAATTTTAATAAAACTTCTTCTCTTTCTTTAGCTGATAATTTAAAACGTTTAATTTTATAAACGCCATTATTCATTTGTACATATTTACACGAATCGAGTGAAAATAAAATATTTGTAGATTCGTATGCCATACCACCACCTTCGTATAGTGTAATGCTAAAATTTTTATCCCAGGTGTTTGGTAATTTATACTCTTTTTTTGGTGCAATAGCACAAGCTATAAAAAAGTAGCTTAAAATAAATACTAAAAAATATTTTGGTGTCATTTTTATAAATAGTTTATATTACAAGTAAATATAAAAAATATAAACTAATAAGCTAATCAATAGATTTACGATTGAAGATAATATACCCAAAGTGAAAAAAGAATGAAAAAGGGTTTTTATATTGGTCGTAATAATTTACACCAACACTTATGGGGCCAATAGCCGTATTATAAACAGCGGCAGCCATACCGCTTACATGATAATATAAAAATGGGGCGCTATAGCTTGCTTTATCATTTGAAGCTTTTATAATAGAAGCTACAGGTTGAAAAAAGTAAGCTTCTAGCCTAATATCTAAACTCTTTATAGGAGTTGCTATTGCTTTTAGTCCACCAGCCAGGTAGTTGTGCGCTCTAAATGCCTCAATAAAAAAAGTTTGGCTTTCGGGGGTTGGATTAAATGCTGGGGCCGATAAAATGGTAGCTTGGTAGTTACTAAAAAATGTTTGTGTAGAGTACACGGCTTCGCCAAAAATTCCTATTTTAAAGCCTTTAAAGGTTTTTATATAATTATCTATTGTAAATTTTAATTGTAACCAAGCAGGATGTATTTTGTTTTCAAATTTTGTGGTATCGCTACTGGTACTACCAGGTATATGAGTTTCTTTTCCTTCTAAAGCTCTTGCCCTAAAGTTTAAATACATGCCTTCTGTAGCATACATTTTACGGTTTAAGGTATTTAATTGATAATTGGCTTGCGCATACCAATAATCAAAATAGGTATTATCTGTTGTGTCTAATTTAGTAAAATTATCTTTTTGGTAGTATTGGTTTCTCCATTCAGTAAAGCCTCCGGCTAAATTAAATTGTGATATGTTACCAACGGGTATTCCAATTTTTAATTCGCCAAATTTATCTTCTTGTACCAAATAGGCGGGCTTTAAAAAATCATAAAACAATACACTACTAGTATAATAATCCCAACGCGAAAAGGTAAACGAGGGTTCAATAAAAAAAGGTAATTTGCTTGGAAAATCGAATCGTAACTTTGCAAAAGTACCTGAGTATAATTTACCTATATAGCCATTGGCATAGGCGCTAAAGCCAATTTTACCTAAGTAATTATATTGCAAAGCAGCAAAAGCTTCGCTAATGGGCCGGTTAGATAAAATAGCGCCAGCATCAATATAAAAAGGCTTTTCTTTTTTGCCGATAAGTTTTAATGTATATTTATTAGTTATCGAATCTTTTAGAGCAATTGGGAAAACATTACGTATTTTATCGTCGCTGGCAAGTTTAAAATAACGTTTTTTTAATTGCTTTAAGGTAAACGGTTGTTGTTTAAAAAATAAGCTATTGGTTATAAATTTGGTTTGTTTATTATTAAAACCTGTTATTTGCACGTTATTAAATATGGTACTATCTGTATTTTTGTAACAGTTAAATTGTTTGCGTTTAATTTGTAAATCTGTAGTATTTACTTGGCGTTGTAGTTGTTTTTTTAATGTAGGGATATTACGCAAGGTCGCATAATAGCCACTATCAATAAGGCGTTGAGCATCGTCAAAATTAAAAATACTAACATTGCTCCAGGGTTCAATAAGTAAGCCATTTTCTATAATAGGGTTAAAATTGGTTTGGTTCATTAATAAATGCCTAAGCTGTAAATACAAGTCATCGTCATCTGGGCTTTGTGTTTTTTCAGATACATTAGAGCCAATAATATAATCGGGTTTAAAATCGTTTTGCATTACATTTACAGGAAAATTATTGTACAAGCCTCCATCAAACAATAATTTTCCTTCAACATATATGGGCCTAAGGTAAAAGGGGTAACTCATGCTTGAGCGAATAGCACTGGACAAATCTCCTCTTTTAAAAATTACTGATTTTTTACTTTCAACATCAGAGGCCACACATCTATAAGGTACTAAAAGGCTATCAAAACTATTATTTACATTATTAGAAACACCGCTAAAGGTTTCCATTAAATAATAATCAATAGGTATAGAGTTTATGGCATTTGTAGGTAGGTTTTTTAAATAAGGATCATTTGGGTTTATTTTAAACGTGTACCAAGAGGCAAAAGTTTCGCGCTCTTTTACCATGTATTCGTATTTTACTGATACTTCGCCTTTTGTAATACTTTTAAAAAAATTGGTTTTAACTAATTCTTCTATTTGTTGAGGCGTATAACCAATAGCGTAATATGCCCCAATTAAACCGCCAATGCTTGTCCCTGTAATGTAATCTATAGGTATTCCATTTTCTTCTAAGGCCTTAATAACCCCAATGTGAGCAATGCCACTAGCACCACCACCACTTAGAACCAAGCCTACTTTTTGCCCTTTTATAAATAGAGTATAGAGTGTAAAAAAAAAGATGAGGATTATTTCAGTTTTTAGCTTCAAAATAGGTTTTAGTCTGTACAAATTTAATCTTTATCTAAAAACCTTTTTAATTTCTTATAAATATTTATATTAGCGGTGCTTAAAAAAGCAATTAATGATAAAATTTGTTCTTAAAAAAATAGGTTATGGTGTAATAGTGCTTTTTGGTGTTGTTACTACTATCTTCTTTTTATTCACTGTTTTGCCTGGAGACCCCGCTGCCGTTATGTTAGGTCAGCATGCCAGTAAAGATGCCGTGGAAGCTATACATAAAGATTTAGGAACAGACAGACCTCTGTTAGAACAATATGGACATTATTTAAATGATTTATCGCCCATTTCGATTCATAATTACAAAAAAACGGATGATTTATGGTACTTAAACCCTCAAAAATATAGCTGGACACCCCTTTTTACCGTTGGAAAACAAGACGTCATTGTACTAAAAATGCCCTATTTACGCCAAAGTTATATTACAAAACGTAAAGTATCCGAAATAATTACCGACACCCTACCCGAAACCACTGTTTTAGCCTTTACTGCCATTATTATTGCCTCTATTATTGGTATTGCTTTGGGTATTGTTACCGCTACTCGTAAAAATTCGTTTTTGGATAGAAGTATTTTTGTATTAGCTACCGTATTTGGTATGAGTGCCCCCTCGTTTTTAGTAGGTTTAATTATTATGTGGTTATTTGGTTATAAACTTTCGGCTTATACGGGTTTAGACCCCTCAGGTAGCTTATACGATTATGATGCTTGGAATGGCGAAGTTTTAAAACTTAAAAATTTAATATTACCTGCTATTACTCTAGGTATGCGTCCGTTAAGTATTATTATACAATTAACCCGTAGTTCGTTATTAGAAGTGTTATCGCAAGATTATATTAGAACTGCGCGTGCCAAAGGATTAAGTTATAAAAAAATTATTTTAAAACACGCCTTAAAAAATGCCTTAAATCCTGTTGTTACAGCTATTTCGGGTTGGTTTGCAGGCTTAATGGCAGGAGCCGTTTTTGTTGAAAAAATATTTAATTGGAAAGGTATTGGCTACGAAGTTGTTGAAGCTTTAAGTAAAAACGATTTACCCGTTGTAATGGGTGCAACCCTTATTTTTGCTACTATTTTTGTGTTTATAAACATTATTGTAGATATTGTTTATGGTATTTTAGACCCCCGCGTTAGAGTTAAATAAAATGAGTCGAAAAAAAATTGTTGCTGGTAATTGGAAAATGAATACCTCGCTAAATGAGGCCATTTATTTAGTACAACAAATTTCTAAAAATAAAAATACTAATTCTGAAGTTCTAAAAATTGTTTTTCCTCCTTTTCCGTTTATTACTGAGGTAGCAAAAACAATAAATAACAGTGCTAATTTTTATACAGGAGCACAAAATTGTAGTGAGTTTTTAAATGGTGCTTATACGGGCGAAGTTAGTGCCCTCATGCTACAATCTGTAAATTGTAATTATGTTTTAGTGGGTCATAGCGAACGTCGCCAATATTTTAACGAAACTAACCAACAATTAGTTTTAAAAATTAAAAATGCCTTACAGCATAGCATAAATGTTATTTTTTGTTTTGGAGAAAAATTAGAAGAACGAAAAGGTACTACTCATTTTACAACGGTTGAAAAACAATTAAACCAAGTATTAAGCCATTTTACAGAAACTGATTTACATAACATAACTTTAGCTTACGAACCCATTTGGGCAATAGGAACAGGCGAAACTGCTAGCCCACAACAAGCACAAGATATGCACGCTTTTGTAAGAAAAACAATTGCTAATTTATTTAGTACTAAAGCTGCAAATAATATCTCTATATTATACGGTGGTAGTTGTAATGCACAAAACGCAAAGCAGTTATTTGCTTGCGCCGATGTGGATGGTGGCTTAATTGGCGGTGCTAGTTTAAAGGCGGATGATTTTTGTACAATCATAAACTCGTTTTAAATGAATTACTTAGCCTATCATTTTATAGTTTTGCCCCCACAACCAGGCTCCGAAATTTTAATAGCATTAATTGCCGATTTTAAGTTTGATACTTTTGAAACTACCGAAACTGGCTTTACAGCCTATATAAAAGAAGAAGATAATGCCGAGGTAAATTTAACCGAACTAATTTTTGAATATTTTACTTACACGTATTCTATCGAAAAAATTGCACCTACAAATTGGAATAGTGAGTGGGAAAAAAATTTTGAACCCGTTGTAATTGATAATTTATTGTGTATTCGTGCACCCTTTCATCCAACAAATACAAGTGTAAAAAACGAAATTGTTATAATGCCAAAAATGAGTTTTGGTACTGGGCATCATCAAACAACACGTTTAGTGTGCCAATATTTATTTAATTTAAATTTTACAAATAAACGAGTGTTAGATATGGGCTGTGGCACAGGCGTATTAGCTATTTTAGCTGAACAATTGGGAGCTACTGATATATTAGCAATTGATATTGATGAGTGGAGTGTTGAAAATAGTATAGAAAATTGCATAACAAATGCTGCTAACAATGTGTTAGTAGTAAAAGGCGATATTGACTATTTACAAAATCAATTACCTTTTGATATTATACTTGCCAATATTAATAAAAATATTTTAAAACAACATTTACTAAATTACAGCAAAAAATTAAATATCAATGGCACTTTAATTTTAAGTGGTTTTTTTACAAGCGATTGTGATGAACTAAAAGATATTGCCCAGCAAAATAATTTAGAATATATTACCCAAACAAATCATAGTGAATGGGCAATGCTAGTGTTTGAGAAAAAATAAAACTAACTTTTTGCTTTATTATAAGCTAACGAAATAAATAAAGTATTAAACACTACAAAAAAACTCAACCCTGCCTGCGATTCTAAAGTATCTTCTAACATAAAAGAAGATATTAAAATGATTAAAAACGGAAAATACAAAACTGTTAATTGTTTTCTTAATTTAAAAACGGGATAAATAATACTAAATACAAAAAATAGTAATCCAAAAATGCCCAAGGCAACAGTAATAGTTATAAATTGATTGTGGGGGCGCTTATACCACTCGGCACTTAATGGCGATTTGGTGGTTATATAGGTTTCGTTTAGTTGTTGTTGTACATCGCCCGTACCAACACCAATTAACGGGTTGTTTTTTATGACTTTAAATGCCGCATGCCAAAAATATAAACGCATAGTTAGCGAGTGTCCATTTATACTTCGGTTATTTTTAAATTCATCGTACTCAATTACTAATTCGTAAATACGCTTATGTAAATTGCCCCAGCTTGGGTACAAATAATTTGTAATATTATTTTTAATATTGTCAAAATCTTGAGGTAATAATTTTGATACCCCTGCCGAATCTTTTGTTAAACCTTTGCTAGCAAGGTATCGCAGTAAAATATAGTACCTATTTATATTATGGCGGGTGCTGTAATCAAAACTATCGGCAATAAAGCGTTTTTTCCATTGTTGTTTTAATTCAAACTCGTTAATATTAACAAATACTAAGTTGCCATTCTCTTTTTGATAATTAATGACTGTATCCCAGTAATTTTTACTTGAATGTATAGGAACATTGACCGCAGTAGCATTTAATGTAAATTGAAAATTATAAATACTTTTTATGTAATTAGTTATAAAAAAAACACTCGCTATTAAGGTTACAACCGCAAGGCCTTTAAAAATTAATTTTTGTTTAAATACTACTATCATTACAAAAATAATTAATAATAAAAATAATGTAAATATACCTGAGGCTAATCCCAAAGTGTAAAGTGTAAAAATATAATACAGTATTAAAAAGCAAAATAATACTTTTGTTAAGTACCTAGTATGTTGTTTAATAAAATATACACAACAGCAAATGGCTACATTTAAATATAGGCCAAGCCTAATGTGGTTCATGTAGCGCGATACGTGCCTTATGGTTTCGTTTTTATGTAAGATAAAGCTATAGATATAGCACCAAACGGTATTTATTACACAGCCTAATAAAAAACAATATAATAGTAAATAAAATTCGTTTAAAGAGGGTGATTTAGTGCTGAAAAAAACAATAGGTAATAATAATAAAGGTAATTTTATTTGTAAATCGTTTAAACCATCGCTTACATTTTGCGAATATAATAAGCCCAGCACATGAATTAAAAAAACAGAAATTACTACCCAAAAAACTTTATTTGTTTTTAATTTAAGCCATTTATTTTTAAAATCACCTTCAAGTAGCCAGTTTCCTACTATTATAAATTGTGGAAGACTTGTTAATATAGCGCCTAACATCATACCGCACATTAAGGCGCAGCAACCAAATAAAAACAAATAACGATGTATGCTTTGCGAAAACATTTTTATATTAAACGTATAATATGGTAAATTAGTGTATAAATTCTAAAAAAAAATAGCAAATGGTTATTTTATTGTAAACATAACAAACATAACATTATTAAATAATTAAAAGTAAATTTGAAGTATAAATTATGAAGAATTTTTTACGCTATTTTTTACAAGGTTTACTCTTATTTATCCCGCTAATTATAACTTTGGCAATACTTTTAAAGTTATTTGATTTTTTTTCGGGACTATTTGCCTTTTTAGGGTTTAGTAACAACTCAACCATAAATACAGCTTTAGGATTAGTATTAACCATTAGTTTTATAGCATTATTAGGTATTTTAGCCTCATCTTTTGTGTTTAAACAATTTTTTAATTTTATTGAAGATAAGTTAGAACACGCCCCATTTATCCGTCATATTTACTCGCCCATAAAAGATTTTACCAATGCATTTGTTGGTAATAAAAAAAAGTTTAATAAACCTGTTTTAGTCTTAACCAATCCATTAGCAAATATCGAAGAAATTGGTTTTATAACGCATCAAGATTTAAGTGATATGCACATTAAAGATAAAGTGGCTGTTTACTTGCCCTTATCATATTCTCTTTCGGGTAAATTAATTATTGTACCAAAAGAACAAATAAAGCCTTTAAATATTGAAGCCAGCGAAGCTATGAAATTTGTAGTAAGCGGTGGTGTTACCGATGTAGAATAATTTTTTAAATGACAAAACAAGAACGTTATACTTATATTTTAAATTACTTTGAAAAAAATGTTGGCTTAGCCGAAACGGAATTAAATTATAAAAACCCTTTCGAACTAATTGTAGCAGTAAGTTTAAGCGCCCAATGCACCGATAAACGTGTTAATTTAACAACCCCAAAACTATTTCACGATTATTCAACTGCCGAAGCGTTGGCTAATGCCTCTAGCGACACTATTTTTAATTATATTCGTAGTATTAGTTATCCTAACAATAAAGCTAAAAATTTAGTGGGTATGGCAAAAATGTTGGTAAACGACTTTAATAGCCAAATACCAAATAATGTTGATGATTTAGTAAAATTGCCTGGAGTGGGGCGTAAAACAGCCAATGTAATTGCCTCTGTTATTTTTAATCAACCCACCATGGCTGTTGATACTCATGTTTTTAGAGTGAGTAACCGTATTGGCTTAACTACAAATGCTAAAACACCTTTACAATCAGAATTGCAATTAATAAAATTTATTCCTAAAGAAATAGTGCCAAAAGCCCACCATTGGCTAATTTTACATGGTAGATATACGTGTGTGGCACGTGCGCCAAAATGCACAGAGTGTGGCCTTACAGCTTATTGTAAATACTTTGAAAAAGAATTTTTTAAACAAAATAAAACACAAATTATTACCCCCTTATCTAAAACTAAAATTATGGTAAAAAAAGCATTGGCAAAAAAAATTGCTACTAAAAGTAGAGTAGAAGCAAAGCCAGTAAAAAAAATAGCTACTAAAAAATCTGTTACTAAGAGTACAGTCCCAGAAAAAAAGAAAGTTTCATCAGCCTCTTCTACTTTAAAAAAAGCCACTACAAAAGTGTTAGCCACTATAAAAAAAACAGTTGCAAAACCTAAATTTGTAAATCATAGCACAAAACTAAAAGTAGGCAATAAAGCCCCTGTTTTTGAAGCAAAAGACCAACATGGTAATTTAATAACATCAAAATCTTTATTGGGTAAAACAATCGTTTTATATTTTTATCCAAAAGATGATACGCCGGGTTGCACAGCCACAGCTTGCAGTTTACGTGATGAATATAAATTTTTAAGTAAAAACAATTACGTTGTACTTGGTGTAAGTGCCGATGATGAAAAATCGCATGCTAAATTTGCTAAAAAATACAATTTACCTTTTTCGCTGTTAGCAGATACTGATTTAAAAATAATGAAAGCCTATGATGTTTGGGGCTTAAAACAATTTATGGGAAAAATATATGATGGCATTATTCGCACCACATTTGTAATAAATGAGAAAGGGATGATTAAAAGTATTGTAAAATCAGTAGATACAGCTAATCATGCAAAGCAAATTTTAGAGTAATAATTTATAAAATAAAATTTGGCAAATAAAATTAATTGATTAAATTTGCACTCCCGAATTAAGTTTTGGGAAAACGGATTGGTAGTTCAGCTGGTTAGAATGCCGCCCTGTCACGGCGGAGGTCGCGGGTTCGAGTCCCGTCCAGTCCGCAAATATAGCCCCTTAACTGGGGCTTTTTTGTGTTTTAAATCAAGCTATTGCTACATTTCCTTTAAAAAAACAAGCGTTTTAGTGTAATTTTTAAATAGTGTAATTTGTTACCAAATAAGCTAAACTATTAAATTGTTGGTACGGTAGTCAGAATATTAATTCTATTTATAAAACATGTTCTGCTTTTAACATATTAAACAATTAAAAAAGCTCAACAATTTTGCTGAGCTTTTAATCATTTAATTTTATTTGAAATTACTCTTTTACCAACTTATATGTTTTATAAAAATTAGGACTTGTTACATTTAAATAATAAATGCCTTGGCTATAATCGTTTAGGTTAATTTGCAATGTTTGGTTTTGTAATGGCCCAAAGTTTTTTATTTTTTTACCTAATGCATCAAATAGTGTAACGTTATACTCTGCAAAATTTTGGCTTAGGCAGTCAAGTTCGTAAATATTTGCTATTTGTTTTTTTAATAATAGTTGGGTTGGTGTACTTATTATTTGGTTTATACCTACGGCTGTAGCATTAGTAACTACAATAGTTTTTGTTAGCGTATCATTACAGCCATTAATACTTGTAGCTACTAATTGTACACTGTAAGTACCCATTGTATTATAGTTATATACAGGGTTTGTTAAGGATGAGTATCCTATGCCATCGCCAAAGTCCCAATTATAATAGCTTGCGTTTATGGAGGTGTTGGTAAAGGTAACTTGTCCGCTTAAGTTAAGATTAACAGAATCTACACAATTAAATTGTGCATTGGTTAATTGTATGGGTAGAATGGTAAAGTTAGATATATTGTTATCGCACATACCTACCGTATTTATTTCTAATTGATACGTATCACTGATTAGGTTGGTTATACTATCTTTTGTTAATTTATTAAGGCTTTGCTTTACAAGTGCTCCACCACTGTTTGTCCATTTATAATTCCAAGGACCACTAGATGCACCAATGGCTGTAATAGAAGCTGTATTTGGCGAAGCACAAGTGGGCGCGGTAATGTTAGAATTTATAATTAATGGGTTAATTGTAATTAATAAATTAAAACGGGCCACAGTAGTTGTATCTATTAAATTAAATACATAATTGTTTGCTTTTAAATCGGTAGAGGTATTTGTAAATTTATCGTATAAATTAATACAAGCGCCAGCAGGAAACGAGCTAAAATCTTGTAAACTTAGGGTATAACTGCCCGAATAACCTGTTAGTGTTTTTAATGGCATTATAAAATTGCCAGTAATAGGCGCAACGGCATTTATTTGAAATACGGTATTTCCTTTTTCGAGGGCTATGCTTGGAGCAAATGGATCTTGTCCTGCTAATTTTACAGCATCAAAATCTGAGTCAAAAAAATCAGTAGCACTTGGCTCTAAATATAAAACAGTTTCGTCGTTGTAGTTAGGTGCGCCTAATAATTGTAGGCGCATGAGGGGTTGACTAGCGCTACTTGTTGCCGCACTTGTTTTTAAAAACGTAGGGTTACCTGCTACTTTATTTATTTCTTTGGCATTTAATGTAGTTGCAGCGGTAACGTGTACCTGAAAGCCTTGTCCCATTGGTATTACATCGCCAATACCACCACTGCCAACTGCAGGGCTACTAATGCCACTAACATAAGTAGCGCTTCCACCAGCACCACCATTTAAATCGGGGTTGTAAACATAAATAGCATTATCAATATTAGTAGTAATGCCTTTTAATGATGCCCAACTAATAGCCGATGGATAAGGGTTTGTTATTAAATTCCAGCCATCATCAGCTGCCGAACCCGTATTTGTGTACATTAAGTTAATAGCAATATTATTTTTATTTACAGTACCAGTTACATCAATAACAATGTTTGACGTGGTTACAGCGCCGTTGCCTAAATAAACCCAATAGCCTTTTAGGGGGCTAATAGGGTCGGTAATGTTATTAATAGCTACGTAGGCTGCAGGATTTGAATATGAGCCTGTTGCCACCTCGTTATAGCCGTAAATAGAAGTAAAGCCACCAGCAGTACCTTGTGGGCAAATAGGGCAACTAATAGGTATGTTATCATTCCAATCGGCAAAGGTAAGAGCCGATGATATGGGTGTACCAATATTTGTCCACCCGGTAGTACCACCTAGTGCAAAACGTTGTACCGTAACGTTACCAACTATATCTCCAGTACCCGCAAGTGCAGCAATACGCGCTGTACCATTTGCATCTGAAATCATTGTAAATACTTTAGCATTAGTATTAAATGCACCATTTTTTAAGTTTAAGGTGCCTACTAAATTTTCGGCATTTGTGAGAGTAGCGCCAGCAGTGTTGTTTAACGTAATATCATAAAAATTAGTAGTAGAAAGTCCTCCAATGTTTTGGACAACAGTACCGCTAAATGTAGTTACGCCGGTACGCGCGTTGTAATTGCCACTATTTATAAAATTTCCATTAACAAGTACTGAGTAATTAGATACACTTACATCAAAATTTGATCCAGTGTTAATCGAAAAATTACCAATAGTTTTTATAGGAGAAGCTAATGTTTTTATGCCTGCACCAGTAAAATACAAATGATTAAAAATTTCCCCACTAGTTTTAAAAATACTTTGAGAAGAAGTGCCATTAAAGTTTACGGTTGAAGTTGTGGGTAAAAATAATCCGCCCACATTATTCCAATTACCACCTAAGGTTATGCCAGTGGCATTACTGTTTAGCGTTCCACTTGCAATGGTTATATTATTAACTACCAATAGAGGATTAGTGCTAACATTTGCAATTACATTACTGCTATTAACCAACACATTTGCTATTAAGGCACTTGAGTTTATACTTATTGTTTGACCAGCAGGAGTAGTGGAATTACCGATTTGTAATGTGCCTCCCGTTACTGAGCCTAAAGTAGCGCCTGTGTTTATAAAACCAAAATTTTGTATACCAAGCCCACCCTCGCGAGGAATAACAATTACTCCCCCCATCATATCAAATTTTGAACCTGCCCCTGCTATTTGAAAAGGAGCATCGGTAGTACTTGTTGATGATATGGTGGGCACCGTTAAAGTACCACCGCTTATACTAAAATAACTTAAGTTATTTAAACCTGTTGAATAATATTTACCCGCAATATTTGCAACACCCCCCGTTATACTAAAAGTACCGCCCGAGGATAAAAAATCTTGATTTACCAAACTTCCTATATTAAGCGTGCCGTTTGAAACGGTTACTTTTCCCGAACATGTAATGCCTGTGCTTAATGTAACTACTGCATTAGCAGCATTAAGCCATAGGCCCGTATATTGGCTTAGCGTAACGGGACTAACAAAAGGTACTAAGTTTACTGTATTTGGCGTTGACAATTTGAATGTACCATTAACAAGCGATAAAAAATTTAAAGGCGCTGAGAAGTTTGACGATGTAATATCTAGCACATTATTTGCGCTATTACCCAAATTTAATTGCATTAAATTAAATTTGGTAACAGTGCCAGTTCCTAAAATGTTTTGGTTACCTGTTTTAATAAAAAAAGCATTACATAAATTAGCGGCAGCTGTTGCAAAATTTATAACACCATTATTGGTTACATCGCCCCTAAAATAAACGGAGTGAGTTGCTGATGCTGTTGGGTCAACTATAAAATTAGCATTTGGGTTTATAATTAAATTATTATTAATAATTAAACTTCGTGCTGTAGTTGTTCCAAATTGTAAGGTAGCAGCAGAGCCAGCGCCTACATTTAATATATTACATTGAGCCGCTGTATTTATAGTCACTACATGTCCGTTAGAGATGGTAACATTATCGCCAGCAACGGGCACACCTGTGGGCGACCATGTGGTGGCTGTATTCCAGTTACCAGATATGATTGATACTTTGTTGCCTCCAGCACTTGTATTTTGTGTGCCATAAATTGGGTTGCTAAGACATCCTTCGGTAACAGAAAACAACTTCCAATAGTAGGTTGTTAGGGGTAATAAACCAGTTGCGCCTAAGGTTACAGCATTTGAAGCGGTTTGGCCGTAAAAAGAATAATTAACGCCATCGGTAGATAGGTATAAAACATAACCTACTTCGTTAGTAGCCCAATTTGTCCAATTTAAAGTCATGCTATTTTGTGAAACACCTGAAAATGTTAGGGTTCCTGCAGTAGGCGTAGGTATTGGAGATGTAAAAATATATTGTGAGTTTGCAGTTGGCATGGCCGATAAACCATTTTGTAATGTATTGTTAAATGTATTGGCATTTGCAGTTTGTAATTCTTTTAACTCCGTTGCGTTAGGAACTGCACCTGCATAGCTTGGGCTATTTAAACCCATACTGTAAGAAAATAGTTGAGTACCAGTATTCATCGTACCGTAATGTATTAGTATTTGCCCTGTGGTTTCAACTAATTCTACTTGAAAATTGAGGCTAGGCGTGGTATTTAAATACACCGCCATGTTTATCCATTCTATAGTTAACGTGCGGCTTGG
This sequence comes from Bacteroidota bacterium, assembly GCA_025363015.1. Classification (GTDB taxonomy): domain Bacteria; phylum Bacteroidota; class Bacteroidia; order B-17B0; family Aurantibacillaceae; genus Aurantibacillus. The sequence continues at coordinate 44,874 of JANYEQ010000003.1, read as the reverse complement.
CGCGCTGCCTGCTAAATAGTATTTAATACTAGTACCTAAAGGGTTTACACCACCTTGTGCGGTTAAATCGTCGTAAAAAGGGGCTATAGCTGTGCCCGTTAAATTACTAAAACTAGTAAAGGCAGTATTATCGTATCCATAAGCCCCAGTAGTTGGGCCACCATCAGCAGTAGAAGAAGAGAAATCTAAATAGCCATTGGTGGAAACACTAAATTTTGTATAACGCACACCATCGTACCAAAAGTCAAATCCAATATCTGTAAAATCAGATCGGTTATCATCTTGTGTAAAGGCCGCGGTGTTACGCCAACTGTTAAAGGCATTGCCTGTAGTGTTTATTGATGTGTATGCAATTCCAGTATTTCTAACAGTGGAATAATTTGCTAATGATTGAGAAAAAAAAGTATGTTGTACAAAAACAAAAATAAAAAATAAATAAACTTTATTCATAATACTAAAATGTTTTAGGTTTTAATCCTAATAAAGTAAAAGAATAGAATGCTTATTTAATAATAAACTCGTTAGATGGGATTATATTAACCGTAAGTGAACTTATTTTGGCTATTTTTTAATTAGCTTAAAAATAAATTAACATTTGTTTTTAAAAAACTTTTTTATGATGTAATATTTGTTGTATAGAATTACAAAAAACTTAATACTTTCATTAATTCTTTTTTGTACGATTTACTTATTGGTATTGATTTATCGCGTATAAATAAATGTCCTTCTTCAAGTATTGTAACTTTATCTATTCTAACAATAAACGAACGATGCACGCGTATAAATTCGGTAGAGGGTAATTTTGATTCAATAGAACGCATAGTGGAGCTAATAGTGTATCTATTTGTTGTGGTATAAATGTTTATATAATCTGATAGGGCTTCGAAATAAAGAATATCTTTTGAATTTACATTTACATAACTACCTTTATTTTTTATAAAATAAGAGTCGTCTTTTATTAAATTAGGCTTAAAATCATCGCGTGTACTTTTTACCTTTTCAATAGCCTTTAAAAAGCGTTGGTAGCTGATTGGTTTTATTAAGTAATCAGCTACATTAAATTCATAACTATCGGCAGCATACTCTCTACGCGAAGAACAAATAATTATTTGAGGTAAATCGCCAAAATTTTTTATAAAATCAATACCACTGATTTCGGGCATTTCAATATCTAAAAAAATTAAATCAACTTGTTTTGTGTTAATAATTGGGAGCGCTTCGGTAACGCTATTAAATATGCCAATAATATTTAAAGCAGATGTTTGTGCAATTAAAAACTGAATAACTTTCTGTGCTACTTTATCATCATCTATTACTATACAATTCATTTATTATTTAAATATAGATGTTGCTTTATTTTTTTTCTGTAACAAATATACTCAATTTAGATTACTTGTAGTAACGAGTATTATTTTTCATTTTTTAAAATTTTTGATAATTCTTCGAAATGTACGGGCTTAACACAAAAAGCTAGCATATTGGTTTTAGCGGCTCGTTCTTTAAGTTCTTTTTCTGAATTCCCGGTTAAATAAATAACGGCCGTACTCGAAAATTTAGAAATTTCTTCCATGGCTTCAATTCCGTTCATCCCCCCATCTATTCGCACATCCATTATTACAATGTCGGGGCTATGTTCTTTTACAGCTTCAATAGCATCTAAACCGTTAGTAACACAAGCTACTACTTTATATCCAAGCATTTCAATATATTTTGTGTTTATCATGCTCAATAAAAAATCGTCTTCTACTATTAGTATTTTTTTCATTTACTAGTGTTTAAAATTTAAGTTAAAATTTATCCCTTTTCCTATTTCAGATGTCCAAATTGCTTTTCCCTTTAATTGTTTAGAAAAGGCTTCTATTAAATTCATACCCAACGATTTTTCTTTAAAGCTTGCCTTTGTATCAAAGCCTGAGCCGTCGTCTTTATAATTTAATACATACTCATTATTAGTTTTTGTAAAAGTGATGTAAATATTACCTTCTTTTTTTTGTTTAAAAGCGTGTTTATAAGAGTTCGTAATAAGTTCGTTAAGTAATAATGAAAACGGAAGTGCTTCTGTCATAGATAATTCAATAGTATCTATTTGCGCGTGAATTTTAATATTATTATTAGTAAAAGATAATTTTATAAGATGTATAAGCTCGTTAACATAAGTTCGAATTTCAATAGAATCTATATTTTTACTTTCATAAAATTTTTCATGCAGTAAAGCAATTGATTTAATGCGATTGCGCGATTCTTTTAGTATGCGAGAGGCCAACTCATCTGTTACATGTATATTTTGTAATTCAATTAATCCTGAAATAACCGCTAAATTGTTTTTTACCCGATGATGAATTTCCGAAAGTAACGTTTCTTTTTCTTTTAAGGTTTCACTTAGTTTCTTATTGGTTTCAGTATTTTCTATATTTTTAATTTGCATTTGCATTTGCTGTGCTTCAAGAGTAATATTAGCTTCTTTTAATAAATTAATGTACATCGAGTTATTGTTGGCAAAATAAATAATAAGAGAAAAACAAAGCGTAATACTAAACGAAAAATTCATAAAATATAAAAGCTGATGAGTATTGTTTTCTAATTGCGCATTAACAATTAAATGCATTTTATTAATGATATATATTGTAAAAAAATTTAAAACATACAACAACATAGTAAAAATTATATTTGTTTTTTTAATAAAATCAAATAACAAATAGGTAATAAGTGGTGCCGAAAATAAAAAAAGATGAACTCCTGAATCGAAACCTAGTAGTAAAGAAAAGTAGGTTACTGCAAAATTAGTTGTAAAAATTATTAGTGCTTTTGAAAAATTGGGTTTGTTATTTTTATTAAGATAAACACTAGTTAAAAAAAGAAAAATAATAAGAAGCATTACCCCAGTAGAAAAAATTAGCTTGTTTAAGTATAAAATGTAGAGATAAGGACTTGCCAAAACTGCCGTTAAATAGCAAAATTGGTTAATAAATTTTATCCTTTCTTTTTCGTTTTTTATTAAAATAGCTTTTCCCATCTTACCAATAAAATCCGGTTATTTTAATTTTTTTTGTGGCCATTACTAAATAATAAATATCAATAATCATATACACCACCACCATTGTTGGTATCCATAAATTATCTTTCCAGTGCATTATACACATTATGCCGCAAAATAACGAGCCCAATGTTCTTCCGCAAGCGGCAATATAACTTATTCCTTTTTCGTTTGGGTTATTAATGAGCATTAACAAACAACTTACCGAAATTAATAATTGTATAGCGTATGCCGAATTGGCTCCAATTTGAGTGGTTTCATAAACAAAACCGTAAGTAAAAAAATACAACACGGCCAGCCAACCAATGATTGAAAATGTAAATAAAAATTTAAAATGCGGTTTTACTTTATCGTTTACTTGTTTGCTACCGTATTTATAAATTCCCCACACTATAAAACAATCTAACAAAAACCAACCTAAATAGCCAATTTGTAAAAGTTTCCCCATATCTTGTTTAAACACAAACGCCCATAAAAACTCCCAAGCAATGTTGGCGCCTACTACGCCAGCCGATATACCTACAAATTTATATTTTATAATACCGCGTATTACAAATAGGTAACATATTAGCCAAAAAAATGCGCCTACTCCAAATAAGCTTAATTCTAATGTAGTGTAAGTTTGTGTATTTAACCAGTTTTGCATGCTGTTAAGATATTAAAATAATCGTTTAAAAAAAAGTAAAATTCGTTGTATAGTTTCAAAAAACATGGGCAGTTTTTCGTTCCAAGGTAAGCCTTTTTCATAGCGTTTATTATCTCTCCATCTATATAAAGTAAATATCCAAGGTTCATGTAAATCCCATACTTTACATTTGGCTACATTTTTTTTAGAACAATCAATAATGCAATTTACCGCCCTACGAGCGGCTTCATTAGCGCCTTCCATGGTTGCTAAATCGGTATATGTTTTTACGTAGTCGCTTGCTAAAAATAAATTAGGTACGTGTGTATAAGCAAATGGGCGAAGTTGCCATGAGTTAACTGTATTTACTAGTAAGGGTTCTTTATTTTTTTTAGGGATATCAAACTCAATATCTGAGTCAATATACCAATCGTGTAAATGCGAATCTTTTAAAACAATTGTTCCGTTTACATTTAAACTTTTTTTTAGTTGCTCCCAAATTTCTTTTATGATTTCGGTTTTATTACATTCTTTTGCAGGTTTGTTATATATAATTCCTGGCGCATCCCAGTTAGAAATATCAATTGATAAAATACCTTTTACTTTTCCATCGCCATATTCTTGCAAATTTACATTAGGCCAAAACTGTTTTTGTGAAATAGAAGTAAGTGCCCAGGGTGTATCAATATAAATGGTATGTCCTTGGCAAATTTGTATATCTTCTGTTAAATAAAATTGTGAGCCATTCATCCATGAAACTTCTTCACTTAAGGTTTTTATGCTTTGTAAAGTAGGGTCAATGGCTAATAAATTTGAATCTACTACATTAGCCATTACTTCAACGGGTACTGCGGCTAAATAAAAATCGGCCTGTACGGTTTTGTAGTTACCCTCATTTGTAATGAGTGCATTTATAATAGTTTGTTTATTACAATTAAAATTTTTAAGTGGCGAATTATAAAAAAACTTAACGCCTTTCTTCGTCAAATAATCCATCCATGGGTTTATCCAAGCATCGTTAGTAGGTGCATTTAAAATACGATCGCTACTAATACCTGGGCGAGCAATATCAAAAATTAATTGTATAAAAATATCGCCACCTGTTTTTGTACTTGCTTTTTCAGCACGCGCCGCCACTAATGTTCGGGTTAAACCTTTTACCAAAATAGTTTGGTAGGCATTAGAATGGTTATCGGCATCCATAAATTCCCACCACGAAATACGTTCGTATTCGTTGTCTCTTCGTTTACCACAGCTAGTAATTAATTGCCATAATTTTAAGGCAAAATCGTCTTTATCTTGTTTGGTTAATCCTAAATTTCCACCCAAGCCTTCGTTTAAAATAAGTTTAAGTTCCTTAAGTGAACGAGGAAATCGGGCGGGCATTGTTACCGAAGGCTTATCAAATTGCGCTAAACGAATTTTTTGAGTTTCAACTAAATTATCTACAACAAAACCCTTGTTATCTTTTAAAGGAATTTGTGCCATTGTTGCAACAATGTGTTTGTAAAATCGAGGAAAAAAACGAAAGCCATGTTCGGCAGGTAAATCTTTTCTGCCATCTTTGCCAGATCCAACAACGCCTGTGCTTTTAGCTTTTCCTCCGGTAGCAGTTGTTGCTTCGTAAACCTCTACTTCAAAACCTCTATTAATTAATTCGTGTGCTGCACTAAGGCCAGCTACACCGCCTCCAAATATGGCTACCTTCATAAAACTAAATTTATTTTTTTAGAAAAATAAGCAATATTTATTGTTTATTTTAAAGCTAATTTTTTTAATATTAATTTTAATTCATTAATAGTATTTAAAATTATTTCTATTATTTCATCAGAACTCGTGTCAACTTTAAGATAATCTTTTCCTTCGTAAATTATAGTTTCAATTAACTTAATTTTAGCAATGATATCAGCACGTGCGCCAATATAGTTCATAGATGAACAAATTTTATGACAGATAGAGCTTATTTGTTTATAATCTTTAGATAAAAGTGCTGATTGATAGTTAGAAACATCGGTTGTGGTTTGTTGTATAGCTATTGTAATTATTTCTTTAATAAACTTTTCGTCGTTATTCGAAAAATTTATTAATGACGTTAAATCAATATATTTATAGGATGTATTCAAACAAATTTTATTTTTATAAAGTTAGTTATTATTTTAATTTTATGCTGTAATTATAAGTTATTTGTAGTTGTACATGTTATATCTTTATTGCCAAGATTATACCAATTTAAAAAAATTAACTAATTCAAAAGTTGCTAAAGTATCGGTTTGGCAATAGGTTATAAGGTTTTGTTTCAGTGTTTCTTTATCTATTATATTAGTGCTGTTTCTATAATTTTCAAAATAAGCCATAGCTTGTAAGCCCGATTGAATATCAGAATATGTAATATTGCTTAATGAAATATCGGCCACTGTTTTTAACGAAAAATTATTTTTAAATTTTGGATGATAGTAATTAAAGTTAGCAATTACAGGATAAACATCTATAATTTTTATAATTATAATTTCTAATTCAATTTTTAAATGTGGAAATAGCTCTATTAATTTATGTATAGCTAAAACTTCCATTGTTTTATCGTACACCAAAATACAGTTATAATTTTGCGTGTTTGCAATTAGTTGAAGTGCAAAGTTTAATCTATCATCTGTTGTATGCTCGGTAATAAAATAGGTATGCTCTGTTCCGTTATAAAAACAGGCTAAAAATGGTACTTGTTCAAATGGTTTTGTATTTTGTAATTGTGGTATGGCGGTGGCCCAAATCTCCAAATCCATGGCCACACAGGGTTGTTTAATGCTTAGTAAAAACTCATTAATTGCCTGTTTATTAATAATGGGAGTATTATTTACAAAGGCAGTTTTTAGGTCGTCGTTAATTTGGTTGGCTGTAAGTTCTGTTGTAAGTTGATTAAGTGTTTTAATGCCGGCATCATATAATTCAAACAATTTATCTTTATTTAAACGTGGTAAATTAAATATACTATTTGGGGTTATTACATCTTTCCAACAGGTGTTAAAAAAATCGCATTGGTAAGGTTTAAAGCAATGCTTACCAATGGCAATGTTTGGTATTTTATTTTCTTCTAATAACAAATGTGCGTGATTGATTTTATCGTTAAAAAAAATTAAGTTTTGCTCGGCTTGTTTTTTTACACTTCGTTTTTTAAATAATTGTTTTGGGTTTACTTGGTTTTGTAAAACATAATCAGCATTAAGGGTTACTAAAAATAAATCGTTAAAATTTGGCAGTGTATTTTTTAAAACATAGTATTGTAAACAGGCGTCTTTTAAATAAACTTCAGATACTTTTATACTGCTTTTTACTTCGTACGCATTATAAATGCCGTTTTCTAAACATAAAATATCTGCCATAATTAAAACGCCATTATAAATAAAAGTAGCTTCGTAAATTATGGGTGTTTTATTTTGTATATGTTGTGCCGTTAATTTTTCGGTTTCTAAAACATTTTTAGAATTGGCCGAAACATCAATGCCACCTGCAAATAATTGTTGGGCAAAGTAACCTACATCGTGCCCACGTTTAAAGGTAAGTTTGGTATCTGTACTTATTTTATCGCGTAAATAAGGGTGATTTTTATATAAGAAAAATGCTTTTTGGCATTGATCAAATTTTATAAAAGCTGTTTTGCTTATGGCGTAATTTTTCAAATATTAAATGATTGTGCTAAAAAAATTAAATTAATTGTGTTAAAATTATTTTATAAATTTATACTTAAAATTTAAACCACACAATGTTAGCTATTCCGTTTTTAACCTATGATTGGGCAAGTATTAAAAAAATTGAATACAAGGGGCAAACGGGTACTTCGTTTTGGCAAACTATACAATTTGAGGGGTTACGCGTGCGTATTGTTGAATATTCGGCCAACTATTTAGCCGACCATTGGTGTGTAAAGGGGCACATTGTGCATTGTTTGGAGGGTAGTTTTGTGTCGGAACTTGAAAATGGTAATAATTATACTTTAACAAAGGGAATGATGTATGTTGTTTCGGATAATTTAAGTTCTCATCGCTCTGTTTCGGATAAAGGGGCTAAGTTGCTAATAATAGATGGCCATTTTTTGAGAGATAAAGTTGACTAAAAAATATAAGTATAAAAAAAAATTCTAAGCTATAACTTAGAATTTTTTTTTATAGAAATAAATATAAAATTACTCAGCCAAAACAATTACTTTGTTTTTATTAACCTCTACTACACCACCTTTAACAGCAAATTCTATTTTGTTATTATTATCTTCAATTAATTGTACTTTGCCTTCTTTTAAAGTAGCAATCATCGCTGCATGGTTATCATATACACCAAAACTACCTTCACTTCCAGGAAAAATGGCTGATTTAATAGAGCCTTCAAATAATTTTTTATCAGGTGTTATAATTTCTAATTTCATAATTATTTACTTTCTGCTAAAATCTTTTTACCTTTTTCAATAGCATCTTCAATAGTACCTACTAAGTTAAATGCTGCTTCTGGATACTCATCAACTTTACCATCTAAAATCATGTTAAAGCCTTTAATGGTATCTTCTATACTAACTAACACCCCTTTTAAGCCTGTAAATTGTTCTGCTACGTGAAATGGTTGAGATAAAAAACGCTGTACACGACGCGCACGGTGAACTACCAATTTATCTTCTTCACTTAACTCATCCATACCTAAAATGGCAATAATATCTTGTAATTCTTTATAACGTTGTAAAATTAATTTTACACGTTGAGCGCAATCGTAATGTGCATCACCTAATACTGCAGCAGATAAAATACGAGAGGTACTATCTAATGGATCAACCGCTGGATAAATACCTAATTCTGCAATTTTACGACTTAATACTGTAGTAGCATCTAAATGAGCAAAGGTTGCCGCTGGTGCTGGATCGGTTAAGTCATCGGCAGGTACATATACTGCTTGTACTGATGTAATTGAACCATTTTTAGTAGAAGTAATACGCTCTTGCATCACCCCCATTTCACTGGCTAAGGTTGGTTGATAACCTACAGCACTTGGCATACGACCTAATAAAGCCGATACCTCTGAACCTGCTTGCGTAAAACGGAATATATTATCAATAAAAAATAAAATGTCTTTACCTTGGCCTGAACCTTCTCCATCACGGAAGTATTCAGCCATTGTTAAACCTGATAAGGCCACACGTGCACGGGCTCCAGGAGGCTCATTCATTTGTCCGAATACAAAAGACGCTTGTGATTTAGAAAGTTCGTTTAAATCTACTTTACTTAAATCCCAACCGCCTTCTTCCATACTATGTTTAAAAGCATCACCGTATCTTACAATTCCACTTTCAATCATTTCGCGCAATAAATCATTCCCTTCGCGGCTACGTTCTCCTACACCAGCAAATACCGAATAACCATCGTGCCCTTTGGCAATATTGTTAATTAGTTCTTGAATTAATACTGTTTTACCTACACCAGCACCACCAAATAAACCAATTTTACCACCTTTTGCATAGGGTTCAATTAAATCGATTACTTTAATACCTGTAAATAAAACCTCAGTTGAGGTTGATAAATCTTCAAATTTTGGTGGTAAACGATGTATTGAATACCCACCTTTATTATCTACAACGTTAATACCATCAATAGCTTCGCCTACTACATTAAATAAACGGCCTTTAATTTTTTCGCCCGTTGGCATAGTGATTGACGAGCCTAACGAGCGTACTTCCATACCACGGTAAATACCATCTGTACTATCCATCGCTACAGTACGCACGGTGTCTTCGCCTATATGTTGTTGAACTTCTAAAATAATTTTTTGCGAGCCACGAACAATTTCTAAGGCATCTAAAATATTTGGTAACACGCCGCCCGCTAAATCAAAGCGAACATCGATAACCGGACCAATAACTTGTGCAATTTTGCCAATTTGTATAGACATAAATAGTTGTTTTTCTGTTAAATTTCGGGTGCAAAGTTAATACTTTAATCGTAATTTCTAAATAAAATTAACACAATTATTAAAGGCTTTTAAACAAATTAGTTGGATAGTTAGTTAATTTGATAAAAGCCAAAGCAATTTATCACCCAGGCTTTTCTTTTACTTGAGACCTCAACACTTTAATACTACTTTAACTTCTCTAAGTGTGACATATATTTTGTCATCTAGTGCTTTACCTTTGATTTGAAAATTTTTTCAAACTTATCTACCTTGGGTTGTATTACAAATTTGCAATAGCCCTGATTGCCATTTTGATTAAAATAATTTTGGTGGTATTCTTCGGCTGGGTAATAATTGGTTAGCGGACTAATTTCGGTAATTACAGGGTTTGGATAAGCGCTGCTTTTGTTAATTTCTATTTTATATTTTTCGGCAATTAATTTTTGCTCATTGTTATGGTAAAAAATAACCGAACGGTATTGGGTTCCAAAATCATTTCCTTGACGGTTTAAAGTAGTGGGGTCGTGGGTTTTCCAAAACACTTCTAAAAGCTCGTCAAAATTAACTTTCGTATTATCATAGGTAATTTGACAAACTTCGGCGTGCCCGGTACTTCCCTCGCTTACCTCGTGGTACGAAGGGTTTTTTACAGTGCCACCACTGTAACCACTTTTAACAGTTAATACGCCTTCTAGGCGCTGAAAAACGGCTTCAACACACCAAAAACAACCTGCACCAAAAGTAGCAGTATCAATAGTGTTTGCATTTTTAGAAGTTGTAATTGTAGTTGCTTTATTTTCTTCTTTATTCATTGTATTAGTTTTAGTTTGCCCACAGCTAGTGGTAAAAAGTGCAATAGTAAAAAAACCGAGAGTTGTTTTGGTATTTAATTTTAGGCTAATCATTTTAAACTTATTTTATATAAAATTACAACTCAATATTAATATATAAAAACCTTGTAACTATTTTTAACGTTGGTATAAAAAAAGTATTACTGAATTAAGATGAAAATGGCTAAACTATAAATTAGGCTCAGTCTTAAGCCCAACGTTTATCTGGTTGTTTATAGTCCGAAGATATTTGACGCGAAGTGCAAAACCGTAATTAAAACTGTATTCATTTTTCTGAAGTTTTCGTTTAAAACTAAATGGGGCGTCCAATTCTTTGAAAAGTCTTACTCCAAAATGAATAGAATTTTTATCCTATGAAATATAAGTAAGTGCGTAAAATAAAAGTATAATTGTCAAATGCTTTTTTATTTGGGATGTCCCGACACATTACCTAAAACTATTGGATCAAAGCCTTCGTAAAATTAATTGTATCTACTTTTTCTGAACGATTAAAACTTAATAAATAATATAGATTTGCTTTTTTATTAATTTCATTTTTGTTAGAACAACTAAAAATAAAAAATAGTACAAATACGAATACAACTTTTTATATTTTAAAATTAGTATTCATTTATAAGTATAATCTACTTGTTACTGTTTTAGCTACACCAAAATTGTTACCGGATTTTCGATAAAGCCCTTTAAGGTTTGTAAAAAGGCAGCACCAGTAGCACCATCAACAGTTCTGTGATCGCAGGCAAGGGTTAGTTTCATTACATTGCCAGGTACAATAGCATTGTTTTTTACAACAGGTATTTGGCGAATAGCGCCTACACTTAAAATACAACTTTCGGGGCTATTGATAATTGAGGTAAACGATTCTATACCAAACATACCTAAATTAGATACCGTAAAGGTATTGCCTTCCCAATCGGCAGGTTGCAGTTTTTTATCTTTGGCACGTTTGCCTAAATCTTTTACTTCGGCTGAAATTTGTGATAATGATTTTTGATCGGCAAAGCGCACTACGGGCACTAATAAACCATCTTCAACGGCAACGGCCACACCAATGTGTATGTGTGAATAGGTACGAATTTTATCTACTAGCCATGAGGTATTAACGCGCGGATGTTTTTTTAATGCTGCCGCACAGGCTTTAATTACAAGGTCGTTAAACGACACTTTTGTATCAGGAATGGTGTTAATGGCATTGCGAGCGGCTATGGCGTTATCCATATCGCACTCTATATTTAAATAAAAATGTGGCGCTCCGTTTTTGCTTTCTAACAAACGGCGTGCAATTACTTTGCGCATTTGCGAAATAGGTTCGTCTGTAAAGCTTTCTGTACCTAATGCAACAGTACCAGCGCTTTGCGACTTAGTGGTGGCTGAGCCTGTCGAAGCCACAGAGCCTCCTTTAAAGTTCTCAACATCCGTTTTTGTAATTCTACCGTTATCGCCAGTACCATTTATTTTTGATAAGTCAATATTTTTTTCTTTGGCTAAGGCTTTGGCTAATGGGCTTGCTTTTATGCGACCACTTTCGGTGGAGTTATTTGCGCTTACTATTGAGTGTTTAATAGGGCTAGCGTCTTGAGCCTTGTCATCATTCGATTTAGTAACTACTGTTTTACTATCTTGACTTTTGCCTCCAGCAGAATTAACAATATCAAGTAGTGTCTTTACATCTTCGCCACCCTTTCCTAAAATAGCAATAATACTATCTACAGGTATAGGTTTACCTTCTTCAATCCCAATATGAATTAATACTCCATCTTGAAAGGATTCAAACTCCATAGTGGCTTTATCGGTTGCAATATCAGCCAATAGTTCGCCACTTTTTACTTTATCGCCTACTTTTTTATGCCATTTTTCAATCACGCCTTCGGTCATTGTATCGCTTAGTTTAGGCATACGCACCACTTCTACGCCGTGGGGGATTTCAGTTTTTGGAGATTGGTTGTTTGAAGTTGAAGATAGGCTGGTGGCTGAGCTTGTCGAAGCATTAATTGTTGTTTCGACAGGCTCAACAACCGCGTCAGTCTTTTGAGTCCCGTTTGTCGCTTCGACTTTACTCAGCGACCCAAGAGTTGCAGAAATATCTTCGCCTTGTACTCCTAAAATTGCTATTATAGAATCTACAGGCACAGCTTCTTTTTCTTGAACCCCAATGTGCAGTAATACCCCATCTTGAAAGGATTCAAACTCCATAGTGGCTTTATCGGTTTCAATATCGGCAAGCAATTCGCCGCTTTTTACTTTATCACCAACTTTTTTGTGCCATTTGGCTATTACGCCATCTGTCATGGTATCACTTAGTTTGGGCATTCTTACTATTTCGGCCATATCTTTTTAAATTAAAGATTATAAATTATGTTTGAGTTTCGTTTTTAGATGTTTTTACAATTTTAGATAAAATATTAACCAATGAATTTGCATCTGCTAACAAGTGAGTAATATTTTTATCAATATCACTTTCAATAATTAATCTTAACCAGTATTTCGATTCTCGGGCTTCCTTAAGAGAAATAGTCATTTTATTTATAAAATCTTTTTTTGAAGATCCTCCTAATGCTTCTTCTACATTAGCACCTATACTTGTACCCGATCTTAATAATTGGTTTGCTATAGCAAATTCGTTTTGAGTTTTTAATTGTTTGTAATACTTGATTATACTAACTGCAAATTCAAAACTTTTTTCTTGTATTAAATTTTTACCTTTAGTATGTGTTTCAGTAAGCAATTTTTAATCTTTAATTTTGAATTTTTAATTATTTACTCTATAATAAACGGATAATTCGGTTCTGAGTACACATCTTTATATAATTCATCCACTTCGGGGTAAGGACTTTCTTCAGCAAATTTTACACTTTCATCAACCAATGCTTTTACACGTGCTTCGGTGGCTTCAATCTCTGCTTCGGTAATCCATTTATTTGCATTTAAAGTAGCTAGTACTTTTAAAATGGGATCTTGTTCTTGGTATTCTTTTACCTCGTCTTTAGTGCGGTAGGTTTGAGCATCACTCATACTATGCCCTTTATAACGATAGGTTTTCATTTCTAAAAAAGTGGGCCCATCTCCGCGGCGAGCTCTGTCTACTGCTTCTTCCATGGCTTCGTGCACAGCTTCTACAGTTAAACCATCAACGGGTTTACTTGGCATATCGTAAGCTAAACCTAACTTCCATAATTCTGTAACATTACTAGTTCGTTCAACAGATGTGCCCATTGCATATTGGTTATTTTCAACAATAAATACAACAGGCAATTTCCACGTCATAGCCATGTTAAAGGCTTCATGCAAAGCACCTTGACGTACAGCACCATCGCCCATTGAACAAACGCAAACATTATCGGTTCCATTATATTTTTCGGCAAAAGCAATACCAGCGCCTAATGGCACTTGTCCACCTACAATTCCATGCCCACCAACAAAGCCATGTTCTTTACTAAAAATATGCATACTACCGCCTTTGCCTTTGCTACAGCCAGTAATTTTTGCATACATTTCGGCCATTACATATTTTGGATGCAAACCTAAACCAATAGGGTGGGCGTGGTCGCGATAAGCGGTAATGTGTTTGTCTCCTAGTTTTGTAGCGCTTACAGTACCAGCAACAATAGCCTCTTGCCCAATGTATAAATGGCAAAAGCCTTTTATTTTTTGTTGCACATAAACTTGCCCTGTTTTTTCTTCAAACTTACGCATCAATAACATTGATTCGTACCAATTTAGATATTGTTGTTTAGTAAATTTTAATTTAGAATTTGTTTTTTTTTCGGTTGCCATTTTAGCCATGAGCCAATAATTTAGTTGAATGACAAATTTAACAGAATTTTGGTAATAGTAAAAAGGTTTTACACATTAAATTTATTTATAGCATCGGAAAACAAAATTTTAAAATGCTGATATAATTCTTGCTCATTATTTTTAAATATAATTACCGATTGATTTAACCAAATATTGTGCTTTATACGATGTGATAAGTGAAACAACACTTTTTCGATACCTTGAAGATTTGAATAGGCTTGATAAATATTGTTTTGCATTACATAATTTAAAAAATTAGCACTTGTTTTTGGTAAAATGGCTTGGTGTTGTTGGTAAATGTTATACGTGTTTTTACAAAACTCTTCTAGCGAAACAGACGAATAATGGTTAAAATTTTTGGCTAAAAAGTAATCAAAATAAATATCAATTAAAATGCCACTATGTTTCTCAAAGCCATCGTAAAATATACGTTTAGCCAGTTTAAAGTTGGGATGATTGTCGGTAAAAGTATCAATATTACGGTGTAAAATAATACCATTTTTAACTTCGCTTGAATAATTATCAAAATTATTACCTCGTAAGTGATCGGCAATAAAATTACCAATTAATAAATCAGTATTATTGTTTGATAAAAATGCGTGTGCTAAATAGTTCACACAACAAAATTAGTTATTTTTACCCTATGAACATTTTTATTGCTACTATAAATGAAACAACGGCAACGCTTACGGTCGAAGAAAGTTGGCATTGCTACAAAGTGCTACGAAACAAAATAGGTAATAAATTGTTTTTAATAGATGGAATAGGTGGTATGTTTGAGGGCGAACTTGAATTTGTGAGCGAAAAAAAATGTGTAGCAAAAATTACTAAAAACTTGCCTATACAAACTAAAGCTAATTATTACTTACACATAGCCATTGCACCCACTAAGCAAATAGATAGGATAGAATGGGCAATAGAAAAAATGGTAGAAATTGGAGTAAATGAAATTAGTTTTATGCAGTGTAAAAATTCTGAACGCACTAATATTAAAATAGATAGAATTAAAAAAGTAGTAGAAAGTGCTGTAAAGCAGAGTTTACAGGCATATATACCAAAGGTAAATGAGTTAGTTTTAATTAAAGATTTAATTAAAAACAGTAGCCAATCTCAAAAACTTATAGCCCATTGTTTTGAAAACGATACTATTAAAGGTTCAGCATCCAAAAACGATGTTAAAAATATTAATTTTAAAGATAAAAAAACACTAGTATTAATTGGTCCAGAAGGCGATTTTACCAAAGAAGAAATAGCCTTTGCTATTGAAAATAAATTTGAACCTATTAGTTTAGGAATAAACAGATTGCGTACCGAAACAGCAGGATTATATGTTTGCCAGGCGGCAGCATTACTAAGTTAATAAAACTATTCGGGGTTTTTAATCCAAGCGTTGGGGCAAGTACCTTTTATTTGTGCCAATTGTTCTAAAGCAGCTTGTTTAGTTGCAAAACTACCATTACTTACTATAAATAAACCGTTGTTGTTTTTACCACTTAAATTAGCATTAATATTACTGTTTTTTAAAGTGCTAATCATTCTTTCTGCATTTTCGACTATACCAAAGCAACCCAATACAATTTTGTAAGAGTTAGTAGCTACAGTTTCAAAATTTGGGCTATGTTTTGCTGTAGTTTTTTTTGTGGTAACTGCTAAATTGTTTGTGCTTAAATTAGCCACTGTATTAACAAAAATAGTTTTTGTTTCTTCTAAGTTTAAAGTAGCAATGCCATTTGCATCGGCCACATACGTAGTATTTAAATTGTTGTTGGTTTGTAATTTTAGCTCTAAATAAGTTAGTGGCTTATAATTAATTTTTGTATTGGTGCCAAGTATAGTTGCTTTTAAACTCCCCGTTATTTTATTATTTGAAATAAATAACGCTAATAAGCTAGCCATAGTAATTGCAATTAAAGTTGGTATTATAACTTTTTTATAATTTTTAGTAGTAATTATTGGTTGCTGTATTGCTTTTTGGTGAGTTTTATCAACAAATAATGTTTGTTTTTTGATGGTCTCTACCTCTATTTTTTTAAGTGTGAGCGGCGTTAAGCCAAAACTACTGGTTAAAAAATTAGTATTGGTTTGTGGCTCAAAACAAATGTTGTTTTCAAAATCAATATAAAAAAAACCAATATTTTCAAAGGTAATACGTTTGCTAGTATTTAAAATACTGGTACAATAAGTTGCAAAATCGTTTAAATAATTTAGTGCCTCGTTTGCTGTACAATTTAATTTTGATTGTAAACAAATTGCTAAAACGCCATCGTTTTGCTTTAATTGTGCATTAAAACTAATTGTTTTTGAAGGAGGTATAATTACGACACCATTAAAATTTAACTGTGCCGACTGTGTTTTTAATACAAAGCCGCCAAAATTAGGTACAACCAAATAGTTGTGCACATACAACTGCTCTGTTATACTTTTTATTATGGTGTGTTGTACATTCATTTTTTAGGGGCAACAAATATATGCTTCTAATTTACATTTAAAAGTAATTATTGCATTTTTACTAAACTAATTTATTTATTAAGATTTTTTTAAAAGCAATTAATTTGCCGTATTTTTACGCAAAATGTACACAAAACTTAATAAATTAGTTGCTATTATCGCAATTTTTACGCTATACAGCCTCGGTTATGCTCAAAAACCTACGTTAACATGTAAAGAAATGATGACGAAAAGCTTAAAGGCAATTAAAGATGTAAAAGGCTTAAAATATCATTTAAAAATAACCGAACGTGGTAAAAAAGGCTTTAATAATTACGAAAGTGCTGTAAAATTTCAAAAAAAACCACGCCAAATTTATTTATATATTAAAGGTATTGAGTTACTTTGGTTAGAAGGTAAAAATAAAGGAAAAGCCTACGTTAAACCCAACTCATTTCCATATATAAATTTAAGTTTAGACCCTATGGGTAACTTAATGCGTCAAGACCAGCACCATACCTTAAACGAAATGGGTTACGATTATTTTGCTAATATTATTGAGTATAGTGTTAATAAAATGGCCGATAAATTTGACGATACCTTTAAATATGTGGGAGAAGAACGTATAAACAATCGTCCTTGTTACAAAATTACAATAGAAAATAAAGATTTTGGTTATACAGATTATATCGTTGGCGATAACGAAAGCATTACCTCTATTGCCCGAAAAAATTATGTGAGTGAGTACATGATTGTAGAAAAAAATCCAAAATTTAACGATTACTTTGATATATTAAAAAAAGGACAAGTTATTAAAATACCTACTTGGTATTGCAAATCGGTGGTAATGTATATCGATCAATTTTATTTTTTACCAATAAGCATAAAAATTAGTGACGACGGCGGTTTGTTTGAAGAATATAATTACCATTTTTTACAAGTAAATCCCGAGTTTGAAGAGGGCGAATTTACTAGAGATTATAAGGATTATAAGTTTTAACTTATTTTAAGTATGAACCAACAATACTTAACCAGCGCCATAAAACAATTTGAATATTACAAGCAACTTGGCGAAAAAACAATAAACCAACTTAGCCCCCAACAATTATTTTGGCAATATAATGCCGAAAGTAACAGTATTGCTACCATTATAAAACATTTAAGTGGCAATATGCAAAGCCGTTGGACAGATGTTTTTACCAGCGATGGTGAAAAAGAATGGCGTAACCGCGATGCTGAATTTGAAAACGATAGTAGTACTACTCAAATACAAATTTTACAACTTTGGGAAAAAGGGTGGCATTGCCTGTTTAAAGCCTTAAATTCAATAACTGAAGCTGATTATAACAAATTAATATACATACGTAATCAGGGGCACACCATAACAGAAGCTGTTAACCGCCAGCTGGCTCATTATCCTTATCACATTGGCCAAATTGTATTTATTGGTAAAATGTTGTGTAATGAAAAGTGGATATCTTTATCCATTCCAAAAGGAAATTCAACTTCTTATAATGCAGAAAAGTTTTCAAAAGAAAAGAGCAAAACACACTTTACAGATGAATACATTAATCCCAATAAAAAAACAAGTAGTGAATAATTTTAAAATAAATTTTACTTTTTGTTTTATATTTTTTATAAACTTAATTTTTGCACAACACACCTCAGATCCTTTTAAAATAGACGGTTACGCTCAAGGCACCACGTATCATATTACTTATTTTGATAGTTTAAATAGAGATTTTAAACCCGAAATTGAAAAAATATTACAAGATTTTGATAAATCGGTATCAACTTATTTGCCTACTTCAATTATATCGAGAATAAACACAAACCAAAAAAATGTAGAAGTTGACGCTTATTTTATGGCCTGTTTTAATAAAGCAAAACAAGTTTATAAAAATACTAGTGGGGCTTTTGATCCTACCGTTTACCCTCTAGTAAATGCTTGGGGCTTTGGTCCTGGTAAAAAACAAAAAATAGAAAAAGCGGTAATAGATAGTATTTTAAAATTTGTAGGCTTTAATTTAATAACATTAAAAGGCAATAAAATTATTAAAAAAGATCCCCGAGTGGCGTTAGATTTTAATGCCTTTGCTCAAGGCTATTCGGTTGATGTGGTAGCACAATTTTTTAATACTAAGGGCGCACGCTCGTATCTTGTAGAAATTGGGGGAGAAATATATGCAAAAGGTAAAAAGCCAAACGGAGACAATTGGTCAGTAGGCATTGAAAAACCTATTGATAACAAAGAATCTGAAAACCCACTAAAAGCAATTGCAAAAATAGAAAATATGGCCCTCGCTACTTCTGGTAATTACCGCCGTTTTATTATTGAAGACGGCATAAAATACGCACATCATATTAATCCTAAAACGGGTTACCCCACTAAAAATAATTTATTAAGTGCATCGGTGTTTGCAAAAGATTGCATTTCGGCCGATGCCAATGCAACAGGTATTTTAGTTATGGGACTAGAAAAAGCTAAAGCGTTTTTATTACTACATACAGAATTACAAGCGTATTTAATTTATAGCGATGATAAAGGGAATTATCAAGTATTTGAAACGCCACAATTAAAATCAATTATTACAGAAACAAACTAAACTGTTTTTTTTGTAATTTTATAAAATTGCAAAATTACTATCAAATATTAGGGCTAACACCTCAAGCAAGCATTAGCGATATTAAAATTGCCTTTCGTAAATTAGCTAAATTATATCATCCTGATAAAAATCCAGACGGAAAAGAGCAATTTACCAAAATTTTAAAAGCTTACGAAGCTCTCTCTAACCCTAATTTAAAAGCGAGTTACGATTATAAATTAACTTATCACCAACATCAATCTTTTACTGAAGTAAAGCCAACTGCTAAAAACTATACCTTTAGCGAACAAGAATTAAAACGTAGGCAATATTATAACGAACATATAAAAAAACATGCAAAAAAGTATAAACATCAAAACGTTGAGCAACAGATAAAAACTAATTATAATGAGTATAAGTATATTTTATTTGCTACACCCATTGCCGTATTACTATTTTTAATACTGGTTACAATGGCAACGCCAGATAGAAAACAATTAAACGTAAACAAAATTAAAAGTACCGTTAACGATAGTGCAAGTAAAACAACAGGTTATGATAAAAAAAATTGAGCATATAGGTATTGCTGTAAAAAATATAAACGAGAGCAATCAATTATTTGAAAAATTATTTGGGGTACAAAATTATAAAATAGAAGCTGTAGAAAGTGAAGGTGTTAGCACATCGTTTTTTATGGTGGGGCAAACTAAAATAGAGTTGTTAGAAGCTACTACCGAAAATAGTGCTATCGCCAAGTTTATTGAAAAAAAAGGCGAAGGTATTCACCACATTGCCTTTGAAGTAGATGATATTGTTGCCGAAATGCAACGGTTAAAAAACGAAGGCTTTGAATTAATACATCAACAACCTAAAGATGGTGCCGATAATAAACGTATTTGTTTTTTACATCCAAAATTTACAAATAGTGTTTTGGTTGAATTGTGCCAAGAAAAAATTAAATAAGTTTAATTAAATAAACTAGTGTGCAAGGCTTGTAAAGCCTCTTTTTTTAAACTGCCATTTATTAACACCGAAACATTATTAGCACTGCCGCCGTATGATACCATTCGTAAAGGAATATCTTTTAAAGCCTGTAATACTTTAAAGCCATAACCCGCTTTATTTTTTGGTATTTGTCCAACTACGCAAATAATAGTTTGGTTTTCATCTACTTCTACAGTGGCAATATCGTTCAATTCTTTTAAAATAGCGTGTAAATTTGTATTATTATCTATAGTAAGCGATATGGCTACTTCGCTGGTAGTAATCATATCAATTGGGGTTTTATAACGTTCAAATATTTCAAATACAGAGCGTAAAAAACCATGTGCCAATAACATTCTATCGCTTTTTATGTTTATTGCAGTAATTCCATCTTTTGCGGCAACGGCTTTAATGCCTTCGCTGGTAATAAGGTTTGCAATTAATGTGCCTAGGGCATGTGGTTGCATAGTATTTTTTAATCGAACCGGTATGTTACGTTTTTGAGCTGGTAAAATACAGGTAGGATGTAAAATTTTGGCACCAAAATAAGCTAACTCTGCCGCTTCGTCAAAACTTAATTCATCAATAGGTTTTGTGTTTTGTACAATACGAGGGTCGTTATTATGCATGCCATCAATGTCTGTCCATATTTGCACTTCGGGGCTACGAATAGCAGCACCAATTAACGATGCGGTATAATCACTCCCCCCACGTTTTAAATTATCTATTTCGCCAAAGGCATTTCGGCAAATGTACCCTTGTGTTATAAATAAATTTTGGTTGGGGTATTTTTTTATTTCAGCAATGCAATTTGTTTCAATATAGTTTAAATCGGGCTCATCATTTTCATCTACTCGCATAAAATTAAGAGCAGGTAATAAAACAGAGGCCACTCCAATTTCTTCTAAATAGTAATGAAATAAGGCCGTGCTAAGTAATTCGCCCTGTGCTAAAATGGCTTTTTCTTCGTTAGCCGTAAACATATCTAAGGTAAACGCTTTAATATAATTAAAATGATTTGTAATTAAACTCTCGCCTTTTTCAATACTTTGTGGTTTGGTAAATAGTTGAGTTACTACGTTTTTATAATTATTTTTTAGCGCATCAATTAATGTATTAGCCTTACTAACATCTTTGTTGTAAAGGGCGTTATTAATTTCTACCAAGGCATTTGTAGTGCCACTCATGGCGCTTAATACAACAATTTTAGGTGTTGCATTTACGGTAAGTATAACAAGGTCTTTTATACGTTGTGGACTGCCAACACTAGTGCCTCCAAATTTTAATACAGTAAGCATATTTTAGTAAATTATTTTTTTATTGGTGTTTGTGTTTTCCAATGAGTGGTATTAATTAAATGTAACACATCTTGCTTAATATATTCTACCACTATCCTCAGCGAATCGATATTTGGAACAGAATTAAAGTACAAAGCGCCACGTAAAAAATGATGTGTGCTATCGGTTAAATAAAATTGAAGGGCAGAGGCGGTATTACCTTCAATATTAAACAATAAACCATATACTTTTGCGCTATCTTTAATAATTACAACTTCATCTAAGCCAGTAGCTTTTACTTGATGGCGGTTAGCAAAATCGTGCGAATCTTGTAAATAACTTTGAATATTATTGTTAACCGCCTTATAGGTTAAATTTAAAGTAGCATTAAATTTAGGGAACTCTAAATTTAGCCAACAAGGTTCAGCGCCCATGTGTTTATCGTTTACCATGTTGGTATATTCTGGTATTTCAAAGGTATAAGGGCAAATACTATCGTATAATTTATATTTTTTTGCCGGAAAATCTATTCTAAAATAACCTCGTGGCTTTGGCGAATATATTTCGTCTTCAGTATCGCAAGCACTAAAAAATAAAGAGATAATAATTAATATGTAAATTTTAATGCCCATAATTTGTGCAAACAAAAGTAAAAAACTAATTGGTATAAGTTAAAAAAATTATAAATGTTTTATTAATAAAAACAACAATAAAGAGTATATTTGTATAAGCAAAATTTATTTTATGGAAACCATTAATTTAGAAAGCATTTTTGAGGCTAAGTTAGCTAAAAACGAAATGATTGAGCCAAAAGATTGGATGCCCGATAATTATCGTAAGCACCTAATCCGCCAAATATCGCAACACGCACATAGCGAAATTGTGGGGATGTTACCCGAAGGAAATTGGATTACAAGAGCCCCAAGTTTAAGAAGTAAAATTGTATTATTAGCAAAGGTACAAGATGAAGGGGGACATGGTTTATACTTATATACTGCTGCCGAAAGCCTTGGTACAAGTCGTGATGAGATGTTAGATGCCTTACACACTGGCAAAGCAAAATATTCTTCTATTTTTAATTACCCAACCTTAACATGGGCCGATGTGGCCGCTATTGGCTGGTTGGTTGATGGTGCTGCTATTATGAATCAAGTAATGCTGCAACGTTCATCATACGGACCTTATAGCCGTGCCATGATACGTATTTGTAAAGAAGAAAGTTTTCATCAACGCCAAGGTTATGAAGCTATGACAACGATGGCTTTTGGAAGTGCTGAACAAAAACAGATGGCGCAAGATGCTTTAAACCGTTTTTGGTTTCCAACACTAATGATGTTTGGCCCACCCGATAGCGAAAGTCCAAATAGTGATAATGCTGTAAAATGGAAAATTAAACGTGAAACAAATGATGAACTTCGCCAGCGTTTTGTTAACCAAACAATGCCTCAAATTGAATACTTAGGGTTACAAATCCCTACAAATTCTAATATTAAATGGAATGAAGAGAGGCAGCAATACGATTTTAGTGAGCCAAATTGGGCAGAGTTTAAAAACGTAATACATGGCAATGGCCCTTGTAATAAAGAGCGTTTAAAAGCCCGTAACGAAGCGCATAAAAATGGTGAGTGGGTTCGTGAAGCAGCAACAGCCTATGCAAAACATCAAAACGAAAAAAATATAGCAGCTTAAAAAATAATTAATTTTTAGTGATTAGTTTTTAATATTAAAAAACTAGCCATTAAGCACTAATAACTAATATATTATGTCAGATTCTCAAGGCCCTTTGTGGGAAGTATTTGTGCAAAAAAAATCAGGTCAGCCTTTTGTACATTGTGGTAATTTACATGCCTTTGATAAAGAAATGGCATTACAAAATGCCCGCGATTTATATACACGCCGCATGGAAGGAATGGCTTTATGGGTAGTATTATCTGAGCATATTGTGGCCAGTAGCCCCGAAGACCAAGGTTCGTTTTTTGAGCCCGCTAACGATAAAATATTTCGTCACCCCACATTTTATCAAGTGCCCGATATTATTAAACACATGTAGCTTTTAATTTGTAAAGATTAAAATATTTTGAATGATTAGAAAGATTGTAAAACTCGATGGCAAAAATTAACACATTTGAAGAGTTGGGAGTTTGGCAGAAGGCAATGGATTTATTCGAAAAAACATATAAATGTGTTGATGAATCGAAAATGGATTTCCCACTAAAAGATCAATTAAGAAAAACAGTTGTGTCAGTTGCTTCAAATATTACTAAAGGTTTAGAAAGAGAAAGTAACAATCCACTTATAAATTTTTTAATAATTTTAAAAGCATATTGTGGCGAGTTAAGAACCCAAATTACAATTACTGATAGGGTATATAAAAGATGAGTTACTTATTTTCTTAAAAAATGATTGCTTAGAGTTAAGTAAACAATTAAGTAATTTTATAAAATATTTAAAACTACACAAAACAAAAAAGTAAATAATATATACGCAAAATAACACTAAACATTTCACAATCTTTTTTTATAATAACATATAATTTTTTACAATCATACATAATATTTCCAAATTAAATAATGAATCACTACAAATATATTTTACGCCTTGCCGATAACGGATTAATTAATTCACAACGGTTAACGGAATGGACAGGGCATGGCCCATTTTTAGAAGAAGATTTAGCCCTCACAAATATTGCTTTAGATATTTTAGGGCGTAGTAAATTATTACTAGAATACGCTGCAAAAATTGATAATACAGGTAAAACCGAAGATACCTTGGCTTACCATCGTGGCGAACGCGACTTTTTTAATACCAAGTTGGTAGAACAACCCAATGGCGATTATGCGCAAACAATTATTAAACAAGTAATGGTAGATTATTTTGATTTATTACATTATACCGAATTGCAAAAAAGTAAAGATGAAACACTTGCCGGAATAGCTGCCAAATCTGTAAAAGAAATTACGTATCATTACCGCCATACAAGCAACTGGGTATTGCGTTTTGGTTTAGGAACCGAAGAAAGCAACCAACGTGCACAAACAGCCCTAGACGAACTTTGGCGTTTTAGTGGTGAATTATTTTATACTGATGAGACTGAACAATGGGCTATTGAACAAGGTATAGCGGTTAATGTAAATTTATTTAAAGATAAATGGACAAAAACAATTACCAGTTTATTTGCCGAAGCTAATTTAAAATTACCCGAAAATACCTTTATGCAAAGTGGCGGTAAAAATGGCCTACATACCGAACATTTAGGGTATATTTTAGCCGAAATGCAAAGTTTAGCGCGTGCTTTTCCAATGCAAAAATGGTAAAATTATTTTTTGGCTACCAACTTTATATATGAGTTTTAAAGAAAGCTGGAGAAAGCTATCGCCTTATTTTGTTGATGTATGGCAGTATTTAGTTATTATTGTAATAATGATAATAGCAGCAATTTTTGTTTTATAATTATTAATTTATGAAAAAATATAATGGATAAAGATATAAGTAAGCTATTGCATTCTGAAAACGAACAGCTTAAAAAGTTGCAAGATATTGTTAAAAAATCTATTGATGACGAAAATTTAATAATTGAAAATTTATTAAATCCACCAAAAGAAATTCTTACTAAAGGACAACAGATTTCGGATAAGGTTGCAAGGTTTGGCGGCAGTTGGGCCTTTATAATCACATTTTTTATTATACTATTTTTTTGGATTTTATTTAACACACTTGCACCAAAGGCAGCAGACTTTGATCCTTACCCATTTATTTTAATGAACCTTATTCTATCTTGTATTGCGGCACTACAAGCCCCAATAATTATGATGAGCCAAAATAGGCAAGAAGAAAAAGATAGAAAGCGCAGCGAGAATGATTATTTAATTAATATGAAAGCAGAATTAGAAATTAGAGGTTTACACAAAAAAATAGACTTATTACTGGAAGAACAAATTAAAGTATTGTTTGAAAGCCAAGCTAAACAATTAGAAATATTAAAATCAATAGAAACTAAAATTTCAGAAAAATTAAAAACATAACACTATGTTTTTAGTACCTTTTTTATTTTATTGTGGCACAGCCTTTGTAGGTTTTAGAATTATAAATTATTAAAATTGTCCGTTCGCGCGTTTCGCCGCTCGCTTCCTCGGTACAGTTTTTTAAATCAATACTTATAGCTAAATTAATTTTTGTGTTTTTATTTGTTTGATTAATGGTACACTTATAGTTTTTATTAGCTGTAATATCTAAAAAATTATTTTCAATATTTACACTATCCTTACCATAATTTAATAGCAAACGTAATTTGTTTTTAAAAAACTCAGCATACCAACCTGGCTCACTACCACGAGCAATTAACAATGGCTTTGCTGTTGGTACGTTTTCTTTTTCGGTTGTAACAACCGTTTCTGTTTTAATTTCTGTTTGGTTAATTACTTTTGTAGTATCATCTACTTCATCTAAAGTAGTAATTAATTCGGTTTTACTAGTGGGAATATTATCTTCTG
Organism: Bacteroidota bacterium; assembly: GCA_025363015.1. Taxonomy (GTDB): domain Bacteria; phylum Bacteroidota; class Bacteroidia; order B-17B0; family Aurantibacillaceae; genus Aurantibacillus. The sequence continues at coordinate 18,887 of JANYEQ010000003.1, read as the reverse complement.
GATTTAGTTTAGAATCGCAGTTAAATAACAAACAAGCAACTAAACTAATGGTAATATAATTTTTTATGAGCATTTACTTTTTTATTAATTAATTATTAATTTTTACAATACATTATTGCATTGTTCTTTAATTTTTTCTAATTCGTCTTTCATTAACACCACAATTTTTTGTATTTGAGCATCATTGGCTTTACTGCCTATGGTATTAATTTCTCTTCCAATTTCTTGCGCTATAAAATTTAATTTACGACCAGCACTTGGCTCTATCATTGTACTTAAAAAATAATCTAAGTGTGTTTGTAAGCGCACTTTTTCTTCATTAATATCTAATTTTTCAATGTAATAAATAAGTTCTTGTTCAAAACGATTTTCGTCTATTTTATCTTTTGCTACTACATCGTATAAGTTGGTTCTAATTCGAGATTTTATAATATTAATACGCTTTTCATCTAATGTTTTTACTTCATCTAAGCAATTTTTAATTTTAGTTAAGCGTTCTACAAAATCTTTATTTAAAGATTGGCCTTCCATATCTCTAAAATTATTTAGTTGTAAAATAGCTTGGCTAATGCCTGCTTTTATGTTTTTCCATTCGTTTTCATCTGCCTCTTTGCGTTCGCCCTTTAATACATCTGGTAATTTTAAAACCTGATAAATAACATCGTTTAAAGGCTCGTTTAATTCGGTTGCTAAGGTTTGTAGTTTTTGTTTGTAGGCTTTTGCTAAGGCTATATTTATTTCTATTGGCGTTTCTTCTTGTTTGTTTTCTATATAAACGCTTACATCTATTTTACCACGCTCTAATTGTTTAGCAATATCGTTACGTAATTCTAATTCGTAATTACGGTAAACAGATGATAAGCGTATGCTAACATCAGCGCCTTTGCTGTTAAGAGAGCGTATTTCAATATTTATAGTTTTATTTTCTAATTCTAAAGTGGCTTTTCCAAAGCCTGTCATTGATTTAATCATGTGTTACAATTTTTTTAGTTGTAGAGTTGCTTTTATAATTTACCAAATATAAGCCACAAATTATGAGTGCACCCGAAAATAATTTTGTGGGTGTTAATTTATCTTCTCCCATTAAAATAGCAAAAAATGAGGCTAAAAAAGGTTGTAAATAAATATACATACTTACCACATTTGGGCTTAACGATTGTAAACCGTATATATTTAAAAGATACGCAAAAAAAGTAGTAGCTACTATTACAAAGCAAGTAGCAAATACGGCATGCCCTGTAAAAGCATGCCAATTGGTGTGTAAGGTGTCGTATAAGCCAATAGGCATAATATAAATAGTGCCAAATAAAAACATCCATCGCATAACGGTTACAGTATTATAGGTTTGCATAACGGGTTTTACCATTACTACAAAAATTGCCCACGAGGTAGCGTTTATAAGAGTCATTAAATCGCCTTTAATGGTTTTGCTGCCCAACTCAAAATTACCTTTAAATAGTATTAGGGTTAGTGCACCACAAATAGCCAGTGTTAAGCCGCTTACTTTTAAAAAGGTAATGCGTTCTTTTAAAACAATTAAGGTAAAAATAAATACAATAATTGGGTTGCTAATCATAATAATGGCACTGTTTATAGGCTCGGTAAGGCTTAAGCCATAAATAAAAAATACTTGGTTAATTATTACACCAAATACAGTTAACCACATCATTTTTTTTAAATCGGCGGGTTTTACTTTTTGTGTTTTTACAAATAAACTCAATACCCAAAATAAAATGCATGCCCCTACAATACGTAAAAAAACTAAGGCTAAAGGGCTAATAAAATGGGGCATTAAGCCTTTAGCAATAGTATAATTTAAGGCATACACAATTTGTGCAGCAAATAAAGCGATATGTCCTTTTAAGGCGTTTGACAAAACCTTGCAAAGATGCTTTTTTATTTTGCTTTATTAAAGTTTAATTAGTTAATTTGGCTTAATAATAAATTTAAATTAAATAAAGGATATATGTCAGTTTGGAGAATAAAACCTATTTCAGCATTTGAGGCTGAAATGAAGAAAAGTGATTTAAAGCGTGTACTAACACGTTGGGGTTTAACCTCATTGGGTATTGGTGCTATTATTGGGGGTGGAATTTTTACCCTTACAGGTATTGCAGCGCATGATTTTGCGGGCCCAGCCTTAGCATTATCATTTGTAATTGCTGGTATTGGCTGTTTATTTGCTTCGCTGTGTTATGCCGAATTTGCATCGGTACTACCAGTTGAAGGAAGTGCATATTCTTATGCCTATGGTACTGTGGGTGAGTTATTTGCCTGGTTTATTGGTTGGAATTTAATTTTAGAATACATGATGGGCGCTACAACCGTTGCAGTAGCCTGGAGCGGTTATTTTGTAAAATTATTACATTTATTTAATATTGATTTCCCTATTTGGTTATGTAATGATATGACTACCGCTACTGAAAAGTGCGTAGCATTAGGCATTGAAGCCCCAGGATTTGCATTTAATTTACCTGCTTTATTAATTACTTGGTTAGTAACAGCAGTATTAATTAAAGGTATTAAAGAAGCTGCCAGTACAAATAACATTATAGTTATTATTAAAATTGCAGTTGTTTTATTTGTAATTATTGTAGGTGCATTTTATATTAAAACCGAAAATTGGACACCTTTTATTCCAGATAAAATACCAGTACTTGGCGAAGATGGTGTTGCTACTGGCAAGTTTACTTTTGGTTTTGGTGGTGTATTAACTGCTGCTACTATTGTGTTTTTTGCTTACATAGGTTTTGATGCCGTTTCTACCCAAGCGGGTGAAGCCATTAATCCTAAAAAAGATGTGCCATTTGCCATAGTAGCTTCACTAATTATTTGTACCGTTTTATATATTTTGGTATCCTTAGTATTAACGGGTATGGTTAGATACGATCAATTAGATAAAGCGGCGCCTGTAGCATCTGCTTTTAGTGGTATTGGTTTAAATTGGGCGGTATTTTTTATTACCATTGCTGCTACTGCTGGTTTAACTTCAGTAATGTTAGTAATGATGTTAGGGCAAACACGTATATTTTTAGGAATGGCCAAAGATGGTTTATTACCAAAAGGAATGTTTGGCGCTTTACACCCTAAATTTAAAACACCTTATAAAAGCACTATTTTGGTAGGAGCAATAGTATCTATTATTGCTGCAGTAACACCAATAGGCAAAATATCAGAGATGTGTAGTATGGGCACTTTATTAGCCTTTGCCATGGTATGTGTTGCTGTAATGATGTTACGCTATAAAAAACCAGAATTGGATAGACCATATAGAACGCCTGCTTTATATTTAGTGGGTTCGTTAGGGGTAGGGTTTAATATATTTTTAATGTGTTTTGTTCGCCCCGAAACTTGGGTTGCCTTTTTAATATGGGGAACTATAGGAATAATCGTTTACTTTTTATACAGCAAACGTAATAGTAATTTAGAAAAACAAAAAGATAATAACTAAACAAAAAAAGGCTTTTAAATTTTTAAAAGCCTTTTTTAATATAAAATTATTCATAACTTCATTTGAGTAATAAAAGACTTAAAAGCTAATTATTTATGGTTGATTTGTTTTGTTACTGATTTGCTTTCGTTTAGAGTAACCGTATCATTTACTAACGAAATAAATAATTTGTTTTTTAAAATATATTCTCGTTCGCTTAATAAAGTTTGTAAATTTATTTTACCCACAACGTAGTTATAATGGTTGCCTGTATATTTTTCTAAAACTTTGGTAAATTTTATTTTTTCTAAATCGGCAATTGAATTATATCGTAAATAAATAGTTATAATTACATTGTTTGTAAAACCATTTGCGTGTTTTTGTATATGCTTTTTAAATTCGTATTTATAGCCATGCGAAAGTGCAGAAATATCAGATAATACAGCTGCCCCCGTTGGATAACTGCCTGCGCCTCTGCCTTGCAGAAATTGTTCGCCACTAAATTTACCTTCTACAATTACACCATTAAATTCGTTATCTACGTTAAATAATTGATTGTTGTTTTCTATAAAACGCGGTACTACAAATACGCTTATTTTATTGTTGGATAGGCGTTGAATAATGGGCGTTAGTTTTATTTTATACCCTTTTTCAGAAGCATAATTAATATCGTTTTCGTGTAAGGTTGTAATGCCAATGTTTAATACCTCTTCTGCCTTAATAATTAAGCCAAAGGCGTGTAACGAAATGATAACCGCTTTAAACTTTGCATCAAAACCTTGTACATCGTTTGTAGGATCGGTTTCTGCAAAGCCTTTTTCTTGTGCCTGTTTTAACGCAATGGGGTACGATAACTTTTCGCTAATTGTTTTGGTTAAAATATAATTGGTAGTGCCGTTAAAAATACCTGTTACTTTTTCTAATTCTTCGTTATCAAAATATTCTTCTAAACTTCTAATAATAGGAATACTGCCACACGCCGAGGCTTCGTATAAAAGTGACACATTATTTTTTTGTTGTAATTCGTATAATTCTTGTAGATGCAGCGCCAACATTTTTTTATTAGCAGTTACTACATGTTTGCCTTTTTTTAGAGCCTGACTTACAATTTTAAAGGCTTCGGTGGCATCGTCAATTAACTCAACAATCACATCAATTTCTGGGTTGTTTAAAATTTCGTTTTTATCGTAGGTAATTAAACTTTTAGAAACTATGCGTTTTTTAGTTTTATCTTTTACACAAATTTTTACAATATCGGCTTTAAAGCCTGTACTATTGTTTAATACGTAGTGCAAACCTTGACCAACACAGCCAAAGCCAAACAATCCTATTTTTAATTTTTTCGCCATTTTGTTTTTTATAAGGTTAAAACTAATTTATTTGTATTTTGTTGATTTGAAATTAAAAATTCACTAATAATGGTGGTAAGCTGTTTTGTTTCTAACAAAAAACCATCGTGGCCATAAAACGAATCGATAATTTTTAGACTGCTATTTTTTATATGATGAGATAGGTACATTTGTTCGTGTGGCGGAAACAACATATCTGTACTAATACCTATTACTAGGGTTTTTGCAGTAATAGTTTCAAGCGCTTTCTCAATTGATTGCTTTCCTCTGCCTACATTATGAGAATCCATAGCGTTTATAAGTGTAACGTACGAATAGGCATTAAACCGACTAATTAATTTTTGCCCTTGATAACGCTGATAACTTGCTGCATTATAATCATTTGTTTTTTCGTTAGTTTTTTCGTGTTGCGATTGATTGTAGGTTTCGTAATTTCTATAACTTAATAAGGCTATACTTCTTGCAGCCGCTAAACCTTTTTCGCCACCATTAATAGTGTTAGAATAATAGGTTCTATCAGCTTTAATGGCTAAGCGTTGGCTTTCGTTAAAGGCAATGCCCCATGGAGAATGTTTAGCATTAGTTGCAATTAAAATACTATGTTTAAATAATGAGGGGTGAAAAATTGCCCACTCCATTACTTGCTGTGCACCTTGCGAGCCACCAATAATTGTATGTATCTTATCAATATTTAAATGTTGGCGTAATAGTTCGTGTGCGTTTACCATATCGCGAATGGTAATGTGAGGAAAATGACTAAACCATTGTTGGTTTGTATACTTATTATGCGATAATGCTCCAGTGGTGCCATAGCTAGATCCTAAATTATTAGCACAAACAATAAAATAATCTTGCGGATTAAATAAACAATTTTCGCCAAATAAACCTTGCCACCAATCAAATACATTGCTATTAGCACTTAATGCATGGCAAACCCATATTACATTATCTTTTTTTGTATTTAATTTTCCAAATGTGTGATAGGCAATTTCTATTTCAGGAAGCTGTTCGCCGCTTTCTAATTTAAAAGGTTGAGAAAATATAAATGTTTGTAACGACATAATTTTTAATTTTTACTTATATAATTTGATTTTACTAAGTTTTGTTTTTCATTACTTGATAGATAATTTATAGGGCTAACTAAACGGGCTATTTTTTCAACACCAATGTAGTAAGGCAAATGCCCGCCTTTTACTTTTTGAGCATAGTCGGCTTCAAATTTTATGATATCAATAAAATTATTGTCGGTAAGTAAATTTTTTGTGGAGGTTTTAGTATTATTATTTCTCATTTTATATAATTTTTTTTGTTCGGTTTATGGAACAGATTAGTCAATTTTATTTTTTTGATTTTGATTTGATGAGGAATCATCAAATACATTATTTACTTAGCATTTGCTAAGTAAAGTTTAAACTGTAAAGTTTAAGAAATGCTTAGCACATACAACAACAGCAACACATACAAGGTGTAACTGAAGTAAAAAATTTAACTATACTCGCGTGAGTACTTAGTTTGTTGTTTTGATTTTGGATGTGTGCGTTTTTCATTTTCATTTTTTTAATTTATTGTTCCCTTTACTCTCATCAAGGGTAGGATTTAGCACCGGTTTTCCAATATCGTTTTATTGATACTATTAGTTGGTTGCCTGCGGGTTAGTGAGCCTATTCTCTCGCCGCATCTTAATAAATTAAAACACACTGTGTGAGTTAATCGTGTACAAATTTAAAGAATTAATTTTTATTAAAGCAAATAAATTTTAAAATAATTTAGTTTTGTTTAATTGGTAAGGGTTTTAGAAGGTGTGAGTTTTATTTTTATAAGCCCGACACTAATTTATTACGTAAAGCAGTAATTTTTTCGTTAATGTCTTTTATTGAATTTAAATTAAACGTTTTAATGCCTTCTTTTGTTTTGTAACAAATTAGTAAGGCTTTTAAATCTAATACCAAAAACTGCGAGGTTTCATCAAGGTTAGAGGCCTCTAACATAATGATTAAATTTTTTAAAGATTCTTGCTGTATTAATACGGCTTGTACTAAACTTTCAGAACCTACTGCTTTAGCAAAACTACAGCCTACATATAGTCCTTCAATCCAACTACCAGCAAGTATTACCGCCGATGTTGCGGCTCTGCCATCGTTTTTTAAAATTTCGTCTGATTTTTTAAATGCGCCTGTGATGATTTCTAACGTACTGTCTTTATTTTCTTTATTAGCTTCCATTCTATCAAACATTTTTTGATCGAAAGCATTACTAACTCCAATATTTGAAGCTAAAGAGTTTACACATTTTAAAAATATTAAACTTTCTTGTGTTTCTTCAAACGAATTGGCTATGCTTAAATCGGTGCCATAAATACCTAAGTTTACGGCTTTATAAAACTCAACGCTATATTTTGTTATTGAGTTGGGATTGTTTAATAAGTTGCCGTTATATTCTATTTTATTTTCTTCAATTAATTTTAAAATTTTTACCCGATCGGGTACAGTGTTAAATACATTCTGCGCATTTAATTTGGTTTCAATTACTGCTTTTTTAGTACTCTCGTCTTCTAATACAGTTGTGTCTTCTATTTTTTCGTTTTTACAAGCACTTAACAAAAGAATAAATGTAAAAAATAATAATTGTTTTAAAAATTTTGTCATAAACGGCTAAAGGTTTTACAAATATAATATAATATTCCTATTTTTTAATTCCGTTTTGGTACATAATTCTAGTCATTTCTTTACCATTTTTATCGTAAAAAATCCATTCTCCATCCGCTACGCTTTGTACTTTACCTTTGCGGCGATCTTTTATAATGGTATAATTACAAACGCTTTGTAATTTGGCATTGGAATAGTAGGAAAGGCTTGTACCACTTAGTTTACCTTTTTTAAAGTGTTGTATGCGATTAATACCTCCTGTTTCGTAGTAATACGTCCACTCGCCTTGTTGGTGACCTTTACGGTATTTACCTTTGGTATCAATAAAATTACCTCGTTCAAACCATTGGGTATAATTACCATGTTTAATACCATTAACGTAGCTACACACTTCGCGTTGTTGCCCACTTTCGTAGTAATAATTCCATTTACCAGATTTTTTACCTTTACTATTATAATTGCCAACATAATTTAATTTGCCATTACAGTACCAACCTGTCCAATCGCCAAAAAGTTGGTCATCTTTAAAGCTGCCTTCGTCTTTTTTTGTACCATTTTCGCACCAACTTAACCACAAGCCATTGGATTTTCCGTTTTTGTAGGGGCCTTCTTGTAATTTTTTACCGTTTTCAAACCAGGTTGTCCAAATACCTGTTTTAAGTCCGTCAGCATAATCGCCTTGTCGCCATTTTTCGCCACCTTTATAAAAATAGTTCCAAGTGCCAGTTTGTTTATCATTAAGATAATAGCCTTCGCTTTCAACTTTACCGTTACTGTAATAGTAAGTCCATTTATTATCGCGTAAGTTATCTTTTAGGGTTCCTATCATTTCGGGGAAACCTTCTGGGGTATAAAATTTCCACACACCATTTTTTTTATTGTTGCTAAAGTTACCTTCACTTTTTAGTTTATGATTTGGAAAATAGGAGGAGTAATAGCCGTTTAAAAGTCCTTGTTGATAATTGGCTTCGTAATCTAACTCGCCATTGGCGTGAAAAAAACGCCATAAGCTATCTTGTAAACCATTTTTATATTGCCCCATGGCTTTAATAATACCATTATCATAGTTTGCAGTAATGCTTCCGTTACCATTAGTTACCAGTTGTTTACCTGTATTATCCCATAAATTAATTAGGTACAGGGTGCTATCTTTGTATTCTTTTACGAATTTTTTTTGATTATTTTTTTCGTAATATTCATCCCATTGACCACAGGGTTTACCATTACAAAAATTTTGAATGGCACATATTTGCCCTGTTTTAAAAAAGGTTTCAACTTTACCATTTCGTTTATCTTTTTCAAAAATACCTTTACTTTCTATTTGTCCGTTATCAAAAAAGTAAATCCATTCGCCGTCTCTTTTTCCGTTTACAAAAGGTTCTCTACTTTTTATTTTGCCATCTTCGTAAAAGGCTGTCCAAGTGCTATCGGCTAAATCTTTTACATAACGGGTAATTTGAGCTATTTTACCCGACTTAAAAAAGTAAGTATTGGTGCCCCATTTTTTGCCTTTAAAATAACGTTCAACGGCTTTTTTAGTTCCGTCTTCGTAATATATAACCCATAAGCTATCTTCTTTGCCATAGCTATAAAAGCCTTTACGGCTAACGTTACCACTTTTGTAAAACTCGGTATGTGGACCATTGGGCATACCTTTATAGAAATCAGTTTCGGACTTTAATTTTGTTTGTTGAGCATCGTAAAACTCTTGTTTTAATTGCCCAAAACAACTAAAGGAAGTCATGCATAAAAACAAAAAGGTATAGAGGTAATTATAATAGCGCATTTTATAAAATTAATTTATGTAATGCAATAAATATAGATTGGTTACACTTTTTATAAACAATTTAATGGTAATTGGTTTTTGATGTGATACCCTTCAAATTTATAATTCAGATAATTTTTTATTTATTCTAATATAAAATCTTAGATATAATAATGTTACATTAAAATACTGATTTTACCTCATTACGTAAATTATAACGGCTACTCATTACCTCACCATAAGCGCCAGCACTGCGTATGGCAATTAAATGCCCACGTTTAGTTTCGGGTAAACTAACGGCTTTGCCAAAGCAATCGCTGCTTTCGCAAATAGGGCCAACAACATCGTACTTTAAATGAATGATAGAAGATGGAAGATGAGAGACTGGAGATGCACAATTAGCTGATATATTCTCTATTTTATGAAAGGCTTGATAAAGTGCAGGACGTATAAGTTCTGTCATTCCTGCATCTAAAATAGCAAAATTGGTATTAATGCCATTTTTAATATAGAGCACTCTGCTAATTAAACTACCGCATTGGCCTACAATACAGCGCCCCAATTCAAAATGTACATGTTGTTGGGGTTGTAGTTCTAAAAATTGTTTAAATACATTAAAATAACTCTCAAAATCAACAATGGCTTCGGTATCGGGTTGCGAATAGTTTATGCCCAAACCACCACCCAAGTTAATATGGGGCAACAAATAACCTTTTTGTATAAACCACTTATTAATATCGTTTACACGCAAACATAAATTTTTAAAGGGGGTTAAGTCTTGTATTTGCGAGCCAATATGAAAATGTAAACCTATTAAATGAAGGTTGTTTAATTTTTTTAGTTCACTTAAAACGGTATCAAATTCATAGGGATTAATACCAAATTTATTTTCTTCTAAACCTGTGGTAATGTATTTATGGGTATAGGCATCTACGTTTGGGTTAATACGTAATGCAATATTTGCAGTTTTATTTTTTAAAGCTGCTAATTGGTTTATTATTTGTAATTCGTGAATACTCTCTACATTAAAACAAAAAATGTTGTTATCTAAGGCATAATTTATTTCATTATCGCTTTTGCCAACTCCAGCAAACACAATATGGCTGGGTGCAAAATTACATTCAATGGCGCGTTTTACTTCGTTGCCACTCACACAATCGGCACCAAAACCAGCGTGTTTAAAAATGTTTAATAGGGTAGGGTGTGCATTTGCTTTTAACGCATAATGTATAGTGTAATTTTTAGGCGCAGCGGCTTTTATAGCAGAAATGGTGTTTTGTAAAAGGGCGGTATTGTAGTAATAAAAGGGTGTTTCAATACTATTAAATTGTTGTATGTGTTGTGGCGTAAACATTATTAACTAAACGTGTAACGCTGCTTTTTTAGCCAATAGTTGGTCGTTATTTTCTACCACATCCACATCTTTAATACAGCAATCTACTGGGCAAACGGCCGCACATTGTGGTTCGTCGTGAAAACCAACACACTCTGTACATTTATCAGAAACAATAAAATAAACATCCATATTTTTTGGCACTTGTGGGGCGTTAGCATCCACTTCTAAACCACTGTTATGCCCTTTAAATGTGCCTTTTACGCCAGTACCATCAGCAAAACGCCATTCGGCACCCCCTTCATAAATAGCGTTATTTGGGCACTCGGGTTCGCAAGCACCACAATTTATACACTCATCTGTAATTATAATTGCCATTTTTTAATACTTTTGATAAAAATTAAGAGTACAAATATACTACCATTTTTTATGATAATAAAAGAAAGAATTGCCGCATTTGTAAAGGTTGGATTGTTTATAAACAGACATTTTGAAAATAAATTTGATGCCAAAGAAGCCCAATTACACCAAGGTTTAAATGCCTTAATACAAACTGCTAATACTTATAATAATTGGTTTATACCTCAATTTATAAATACCGCTATTGGCAATATTGCTATACTTTTAGAGGAAAAAGAACTTATTAATTTTTGTAATACTCAAGGCGCTACGGATGAAAATAGTGTAAGCCAACAAAAAACGGTGGCCGTAGTGTGCGCTGGAAATATACCCATGGTGGCTTTTCACGATATAATGTGTGTACTTTTAAGTGGCCACAAGGTTTTAATAAAACTATCCACTGATGACGATGTATTATTACCCTTTTTCTTAAAATTATTGATACATTATGAACCAAATTTTGAATCAAACATTTTATTTGCACAAGGTAAGTTAACTAACTTTAATGCTGTAATAGCCACTGGTAGCAATAATACGGCTAATTACTTTAATTTTTATTTTAGTAAATACCCAAATATTATTCGCAAAAACCGCACTTCTATTGCTATTTTAACAGGTAGCGAAACCGAGCAAGATTTTAAAAATTTAGCACAAGATATATTTTTATACTTTGGGTTAGGTTGCCGTAATGTGAGCAAATTGTTAGTACCTAAGGGATATAATTTTAATTTGTTTTTTGAATCAATTATTGATTTTAGCTTTGTAATTAACAACAAAAAATATGGTAATAATTACGATTACCACCGCGCTATTTATTTATTAGAACAAATGCCTTTTTTAGATAATAATTTTTTAATGCTTAAACAAAGTGTTGATTTACACTCGCCGGTAGGTGTTTTGTATTATGATTTTTACGAGGATGAGAAGGATATAACAACTTATTTAAACAAAAATACAGAGTATTTGCAGTGTATTGTGGGTAAAAATTATATTCCGTTTGGTTATTCACAACAACCTGTTATTAGCAATTTTGCCGATAATGTTAATACATTAAAATTTTTATTAACTTTATAAATTAATGGCAAAACATTTTTATAAAATAGTAATACTTGTTTTTTGTACTTTGTTTGCAAAAGCACAAACTCCAACAGCTACAATTGTTGCCCCTTCGGCTACTTTATGTAGTTCAAAGTCATTAACGTTTACTAGTATTACCACAAATACACCTACTGCTTATAGTTGGAGTATTTCGCCTACCGCTTCGGTAGGTGTTTTACCCGATAAAACAAGCCCTACAATAGTGCTCACTTTTTCAAATTCTGGGGTGTATGTTTTAAGTTTAAACGTGTCAAATTCTTTTAGTAATTCTACCACCACCAAAACAATTACGGTTACAAAATCGGCTAAAGCATCGTTTAACGCCAGTTTAACAAGTATTGGTTTTCCTAATCAATTAAATTTAACCAATTACTCTACCAACGCATTAAGCTACAATTGGCTTTTTAGCGATGTAGCAGCTGTTGATAATAATATAAATACGGTGAAGAGTTATACGGCAAGCGGTTCGTACAGTGTTACATTAATTAGTTTTGGGGCATTAGGTTGTAACGATACCTCTCGCTATGCCTTTAGGTTAGCAGATAGTAGTAGTATTTATTTACCAAATGTATTTACTCCAAATAATGATAGTGTAAATGATATTTTTAAACCCATTACGCGTGGTATTAAAGAGTTAAACGTTTGGATTTATAACCGCTATGGTGTTATTATTTTTAGTAGCGATAAAGTAAATAGTTTTTGGGATGGTTATACTACCAGTGGTGAGCCTTGCCAGTCGGGTATTTATTTTTGTGTAGCCGAAGCAATTGGCTTTGATGGTAAAACATATAAGCTTAAAGGTAACCTCACCTTAATTAAGTAGTTTTTCTTACTAACCCATCCACTTTTAATTATTTCACTAAACAAAAAATGCTAAAAAAAATTACCATCTTTTTTATTTGCTTTTCTTTTTTTACTGTTTATAAAGCACAGCAAAAATTACCAAAAACCCTCGAAATTAATGATTTTGAGGTGGTGTTGCACGAGGAAGCTATTAATAAAGTAATTACAGCTATAGGCGATATTAGCGGTACTAACGATTATGAAGTAATGTTTATTAAAGGTAAATACCATTGGACAATGAAAAACCCTAAAATAAACATACGCCCCGATAGTAGTAATTTTACCTGCGATGCCTTTGTAACCTGTGGCCCATTTGGCTATAAAACACAAGTAGTGGGCGATGTAAAAATAACTTACGACAATGCTAAAAATTTAATTTACATTAAAATTTCGCGCGCCATTTTTGAGTTATATACCATGGTATTTGATAAAAAAGTACATATAAAAGATATTCATTTAGAAGATTATTTTAAAGAACCCTTTGCCTTTGATGGCCCTAAAACCATGGCAACAGATATGCAATTTAGCATGCCTGATAGCACGGTTAAAAAAATTTACATTCAGCCTACTAATTGTAAAATGGAGTTAAAATGGAAAACAATTTGTACCGCTTGCGAAATTGCTGTTGCTGATAAACCGTTTAAAGTTCCTATTAAAATTATGCCTCCTATAGAAACCGTAAAGCCAATTGCAACACCAACTTATACTACAACTAACCAAGCTCAAAAAAAATAAGTATTTTTACTTTTTATGTACAGGCTTTTCAAATTATTTTGGACATATAATTTACCCCGCTGGTCAATTTTAGTTATTGATACTGGCATTTGCGCCTTTGCCCTAACCATTGCGTTTTTATTGCGTTTTAATTTTGATGCCATACCCATAGCCGATGCTAAAAATTTGCCTTACGACTATGCCATTGTTTTAGGCGTTCGTTTTATTTCGTTTTTTATATCAAAAACATATAAAGGAGTAGTGCGTTACACTAGCTCGCGCGATACGGTACGCATATTTTTAGTCATTGTAGGTGGAAGTGGATTGGTGTTTTTATTAAATGTTGTTGCTTTAAAATTTATTTATAATTTTTATTTTATACCAAATTCAGTAATTATTATTGATGCATTGGTTAGCTTGTTTTTATTGATCAGCTCGCGCTTGGCCATTAAAGCTATTTATTTTGAAACCAAAAATCCTACTAAAGAAAAAATGAATGTCATTATTTACGGCGCTGGCGAAGCCGGAATAATTACCAAACGAACCTTAGATAGAGATGCTGCCATTAAGTATAAAGTAGTAGGTTTTATAGACGATAACGAAAAAAAATGGGATAGAAGTTTAGAAGGCATTTTTATTTATTCGCCTACAAAGTTACAACAACTAATAAGCGATAACGAAATAGAATTTGTTATTATATCGGTTCAAAATATTTCTCCTAAAAAGAAAAACGAAATTGCCGATGTGTGCTTAACAAACAACGTGCGCGTGTTAAACGTGCCACCCGTTACTAAATGGATAAATGGCGAGTTAAGTTTTAATCAAATAAAAAGTATAAACATAGAAGATTTGTTGCAACGCGATGCTATTAAATTAGATAACGCTACTATTAATGCGCAACTAAACGCTAAAACTATTTTAATTACTGGGGCTGCCGGAAGTATTGGTAGCGAATTAGCAAGGCAGTGCGTAAAATTTAACCCTGAAAAAATATTTTTATTAGATCAAGCTGAAAGTCCTCTACACGATTTAGAATTAGAGTTTAACGACAAATACAAGCACATACAATTTGAAGTAGTAATGGCCGATGTGCGCAATACCGAGCGCATGAAAAATGTATTTAATACCTTTAAACCGCAATTGGTGTTTCACGCAGCGGCATACAAACATGTGCCCATGATGGAAAATAATCCGTCCGAATCTATTCTAACAAATATTTTAGGCACTAAAAATATGGCAGATTTAGCGCATCAATTTGCGGTTGAGCGTTTTGTGTTTGTAAGTACCGATAAGGCTGTAAACCCTACCAATGTTATGGGCGCCAGCAAACGCATTGCCGAAATTTACATACAAAGTTTGGGCAAACAATCGCCTACAAAATTTATCACTACCCGTTTTGGTAATGTATTAGGCAGTAACGGCTCGGTTATCCCACGCTTTAAAAAACAAATAGAAGAGGGGGGCCCTATAACCATTACGCACCCTGATATTACACGTTATTTTATGACCATCCCCGAAGCCAGTCAATTAGTAATTGAAGCAGCAAGTATGGGAAAGGGAGGCGAAATATTTGTATTTAACATGGGCAATTCTGTTAAAATAGTTGATCTTGCTCGTAAAATGATTTTACTAAGTGGTTTAAAAGAAGGTAAAGATATTAATATCATATTTACGGGCCTTCGCCCTGGCGAAAAACTGTTTGAAGAATTGTTGGCCGATACCGAAAACTCATTGCCAACGCATCACCCACAAATATTAATTGGTAAAGTACGCGAATATAATTATAACGATGTTAAGCATATTATTGATGAATTAATAGTATCGTTTAACACACAAAATAATCAAGTAATTGTGCAACGGATGAAAGAGTTAGTACCCGAATTTAAAAGTAACAATTCGGTATTTGAAAAATTAGATGAACATAAATGATGCAAGTTTTTAAATTTGGTGGCGCATCTGTAAAAGATGCCGAAGCGGTAAAAAACATTTCTGAAATTTTAAAACAACATGCCGCTATGCCTACAATTGTTGTAGTATCAGCCATGGGTAAAATAACGAATAAGTTAGAAGAGTTAGTAAACGCCTATTTTTATAAGGAAGGCAATACCAATACTATTCTAAACGATATAAAATCGTTTCACATTCACATTATTCAACAATTATTTATAAACCCAAATGATGCCATTTATGGGGAGGTTGAGAATGTATTTACCGAAATTGCTTGGGGTTTAGAAGATGAATTAACCCAAAATTATAATTTTCATTACGATCAAATAGTAAGTCAGGGCGAAGTATTGGCTACTAAAATAATTTCGGCTTACTTAAACACTATTCATTTAAAAAATACTTGGGTAGATATAAGAGGCATTATTCAAACAGATAATACCTACCGCGAAGGCAAAGTAAATTACGAGTTAAGCGAAACATTAGTAAATACACAATTGCTACCCTTATTTACAAACACCAAGTTAGTAGTTACACAGGGCTTTATTGGTGGCACTTCCGAAAATTATTGCACTACTTTGGGACGAGAAGGCAGCGATTACACTGCCGCACTATTGGCTTATTTTACCAATGCCACCCACGTTACTATTTGGAAAGATGTAGCCGGTGTTTTAAATGCCGACCCTAAATATTTTAAAAACACAAAAAAAATTGACGAGCTTACCTACCACGATGCCATTGAACTTACCTACTATGGCGCATCGGTTATACACCCAAAAACAATTAAGCCATTACAAAACAAAAATATACCATTGTATGTAAAATCGTTTATTAAACCAAGCGAAAGCGGTACGGTAATAAATAATAGCGAAAATCGTTCAAGCATTACAACCTATATTTTTAAAGTAAATCAGTTACTACTTTCCATTCAACCAAAAGATTTTAGCTTTATTGCCGAAGAAAATTTAAGTGCCATATTTAGTTTGTTTAACAAGTATAATGTACACGCCAACATTACACAAAATTCGGCCATTAGTTTTAGTGTGTGTGTAGATTATGATGTACATAAAATTACTCCTTTAATTGCTGAATTACAATTACAATTTAAAGTATTATATAATACCAATGTGGAGTTAATGACGGTTAGAAATTACAACCCCGATATTATAAAACAATTAACACAAGATAAAATAGTAATAATAGAGCAGCGTAGCCGTAACACTTTACAAATGGTATTAAGCCAAGCAGAATAAATTAATGTAGTTTTAAAATGTACCATGAGTAGCAATAACCCATTAGCATTATTTAGCCGCCAAATGATGGTAGATGAAATTGGCTTTGCTGGGCAGCAAAAAATAAATACCGCCAACGTATTAGTAATTGGGGCGGGTGGTTTGGGTTGCCCCGTTATACAATACATAGCGGCTTGTGGGGTAGGCACTATTGGTATTATAGATTTTGATAAAATTGAACTACATAATTTACACCGTCAAATATTATATGGCGTGGCCGATGTTGGAAAACAAAAAGTAAACGTTGCCAAACAAAAGTTAAACCAAAATTACCCGCATATTAATATTATAACTTTTAACGAGGTATTAACCGAACAAAATGCCCAAGCTATTATTTCGCAATTTGAAATAGTGGTAGATGGCTGTGATAATTTTTATACGCGCTATTTAGTAAATGATACTTGTGTGCGCCTAAATAAACCCTTAATTTATGGTAGTATATTACATTTTGAAGGGCAAGTAGCTGTTTTTAATGTAAATGGTAGTAAAAATTTACGCCACTTATTTGCCGAACCACCCAACCCCGAAGAGGTACCTAATTGCGATGAAAATGGCGTACTTGGTGCTTTACCAGCTACCATTGGCAGTATAATGGCCTTAGAAACCCTAAAGCTAATTTTACAACTACCTACTTTAACCAACCAGCTATTAATTATTAATACCCTTAATTGGGAGCTTAAAAAGTTAAAGTATTAAGCAGATAATAGTTACAAATTAGTGTATTTTATTGAACGAATATTGGTATAAAGCATCCTCGTTACCGCTTTGCTCAAACGAGGACGAGTGGGGGTAATTTTTTTCAAAATTATAAATTAAGGAAATTGATACGTTTTAATAAACCTGCCCGAATTTGTATCATTAGGCCATATAAATTTTATTATAGTGTCTTTATCTCTCTTTATAGTATCGTTACCTGTAAAATAATTTTTTGTGTTATAGCGTAATACCTTTGTAGTATAAGGATAAGTTGGGCATTTCCAGACTAATTCTACTTGGTAGCCATACTTATCTCCTAAAGCTAAAACAGAAGAACTAAATATAATTGAATCAGTAGTTGGAAAATTGTTTGGTGCAAAATTTCTATTATAACACGTATTTGTTAGTGTAGTAACATTCTTTTTTTTATTGTAATATAATCCATCTAAGCAAGGACCTTGAAAAACAGTATCGTTAATGCCGTGATGTGTAGAGTCATTTCTAAAACCAATCCTATTAACAAATACAAAAGTTAAATGATTATTTTTTTGTTCTTCTAGTGGCAGAATATCCATTTTAATAGTATCCTTCTTGCAATTACTTAGCAAGAAGGATACTACAATAAATAACAAGGTATATTTACTAAAACTATTCAACTATAAACTTTTGAGCTTTTGTAAAGTTATTATTGTTCCACAAAATATAATAAGTGCCACTGGTAAGGTTTTCATCTAAGGTAATTTCCTGCACGCTTATATTTCCGGTTAAAGTTTTAGTTAAAACTACCTGACCCATAGTATTTAAAATTTTTATTGCACCACCCTCAACATTTTTATTAAACATTAGTTTAAAATTACCTGTATTAGGGTTAGGTGCAACGTACATTTTTAAATCGAAGTTAGAAATTTGTAAGTTAGAAATCAAATTATTGTTATCAGTAATATGGGCTTTTCTATCTAAAGCAGAAGGTGTACAACTACCAAAGTAACTTTTTACCTGCAAAGCGTTATCGCTGTTTTCACAAAAACCTGCGTTCGGGCTTATATAAGCTCTAAACAAGCCATTACCTTGTGGTTGTGCTTGAAACCTGTCTATCAATTTAATACTCGAATATGCCTCAAAACCTACATAAACTGGCGGGTCTACATAAATATCGCTATTAACTGCGTTAGTAATAGCATTTCCGGTAACTAAGGTACTTGTATAAGCATTACTAATAAAAGGTTGGCCTAATGTAACCGGTGCGGTTTCAACTTTTTGAGCACAAGTCATATTAAACGGAGTGTTACCAGCTACAGGTATAAATTTATTGTTTGGTAAATCGTATGTAGCTACAAAAACAATTGGCGTTTGGTCATCTGCTGAATTTGTGGGTTTTA
>JANYEQ010000140.1 GCA_025363015.1 Bacteroidota bacterium | reverse complement strand
TAAAAAACATAAAGCTCGCCAACTTAATATTATCGTAATAGAACCTATAATAAAAAAGATAACTGTTTTCATTTTGAAGACTATTTATTAAGCGGAACTGTAAATTCAAATGTTTGACTTTGAGTATTCAAAAACGGGGTTTTGTTCCATAAGTCATTAAATCTTTTCGCACCATTTTCCTTACCAAAAATCTTTTCTCCACCATGTAATAAAAAGGAGTTTGCAGTAGTGTTGTTTTTGATAATAACTTTTACAGTATTAGCATCAATTAATTGTAGTTGTGAACCTTTACCATAACCACCAACAAATAATTTTGTAAACGATTGGTCTTTGAAAACATCTAAATGTGCTTCTTTGTTTTCTGGACTAAATGCATCTAATGGGTTTTGTAAATTCTTAATGTTATTTAATACTTTGTTCGGGTCAGGGCTAAATTCATATTTAAAAGGAACAACAGGGTTTTTCTCCCCATTAGCAAGTCTTTGACGTAACTCTTCTAATCCCTTTTGCACACCTGGAGAAGTAGCCATTTCATCGGCTTCAAAAGAACCTTCTTTATAGGTTTGGTTTCCGCCACCACCCAAAACAAATTTTGCAAAGTTCTTAATTGCACCATAAGCCCCCCTACCGTATTCTGCTCCAGTAGATATTTTTGAATCAAACGTTCTGTGGTAAGCCGCACCTGCACCTTCTCCAGTATATTTAACTTGTTTGCCTACAAAATATTCTCCTGCTCGCTCACCAGCTGTGGCTTTGCGAACTTCACCACCATGAAAAAATTTGTAAACATTAGCGCCAAACTTTGTTCTAAAATCTCCGTTTGGGTCTGTGTAGTATATTGGATTATCCCCATTTATTACATAAGGACTTACACCAATGATTTGTTTTGGGTCTTGATTCCAACGCATAACTACACGTGGGTCATATTCCCAATACATGGCTGTGTAATGGTTTCCAACCCCTGCAATTTCATCGGTTTTCATTTGTGTGTTGTAACCGTAGTTGTAAGAATTTGCGTTGTAGTTTCTGCCTGGCATAATCGCCCCGAATGTGAAGTAATCGGTAGTTATATGAAAAAACTTATACATCAATTTTTACTACTTACTCGCCACTTTCACATCTTTACTTTTCACAACTTTAATCCAAAAACCTTTGGTGCGGGCAAATACGGTATTATCGTACATGGCTTCGGTATTAATGGCTGGTAAATAATACTTGCCTTCGTATGCTGCATTTAAGCTAATGTTAAACGTTTTACTTTGGTTGCTGGCCAAATCAAAATAGGTTAGTACTTTATCGTCTTTAATATCTTGGTATGTATAATTACTATTTTTTAATAATTCCTCATTATCATCCATACGTGCGTTATGTATTTCCCAACCTGCAGGTATGTAATTCATTAAGGCTAAGTTTTTAACCTCGCCTACCATACCTAAATTTTTAATGGTAACACTCATCATAAAATCAGTACCTTGTGTTAACTCATCAACAGCAAGGGTATTGCCTGCTTTATCTTTATAACTTACTTCGACCATAATGTTATTATTGCCTGCTGCTTCGCTACCAATGGCAGGTTTACCACGCATAATTAAGCGGGCATATAAAACACCTTTGCCATTGTTATTAATTTCAAAGTTACCGTTTTGCGATGCCTTAAAATCGAGTGGTAATTGCATAATAGATGCGTTGCCTTTTAAACTATAATCTTTACCATTAATTTTTACAGTGGCTTGCATGGCGCTTGGGTCGCCATATTTTTTAATAAAGGTACTTACTGCCACTAAACCATAAGCTGTGGTTTGCGTACTTAACCAATTTTTAGAGGCTAAAAAGCCAGCCACTTTTTTAATTTGCGCGTAGGCTTGTTGTTTTTTACCCATTAAACATAGTGCTTCTAAAATCATAGCTTGGTCGCGGTCGCCACTACCATAGGTGTAATAATTGTAAGTATATGGGTTAACCTGGTACGATGCTTTACTAATTAATTTTTCAGCTTCGCCCACCTGACCAATTATTGCATAAGCACTTGCCAGCAACCATTTACTATTATTAGTTAAATTGCTGTACTCACGTAAACGGTTCATAGCGCTTAAGGCAGGGTTGCCACTTATTGCTAAAACATATAAACGGTAGGCTTGTAATTCGTCGTTAGCATAATTTGAATTTTTATTTACTTCAAAATTATTGGCGGTGGTTTGCATAAAGTTTAACCAATCTTTTTTAAAGCCTTGCGGTAAAGTGTATCCTTTTTTCTCCGCTAACATCATAAAATGCCCCGCATAACTGGTGCCCCAATCATTCACATCAGCAGTGCCTTGCCAGTAGCTTAAACCGCCCACTGCTGTTTGAAATTTACGTAATTCGTTAATACCTGCTTTTATATTACGCTCGGTTTCGGTTTTTTGAATGGGCGATAAATCCATAATATCACCTAAATACAATTGGGCAAATGTTTGCGAGGTAGTTTGCTCTACACAACCATGCGGATAAGAAATTAAGTAATTTAAGCGTTCATCTAAATTTATTGGTGGAATGGTAGAAAGTTCTAACACACCTTTATTAGTGCCTTGTAGGCCTGTTGCTAAAAAGTTTTCCTTCACCGTTTTACCACCATCTACATAAATATCTTTTATAGTTGTTTGGTATGGATTAGGGTTACGAACATCTAACTCTATATCATAGGTTGTAGTGTGTCCGCCACCTGTGGCTGTAATTTTTACTTTGGCTATACCTGTTGTATTTTTTACTTTTAAATCAAAGGCTACTAATTTTTCATCATCTTTACCAACGTTTACCGACTTTATTGTTTGACCAACGGTTTGTAACAAACCATTTACTTCAATTTTTACATCGGTTTTACCTATGTTTTTATCGCCTCCAAAAATAGAAATGGGTAATTTAACTTCTTCGGTAACGCTTAATACACGCGGTAATGTTCCTAAAATCATTAAGGGTGCTTTTACTGGTGTAGTTTTTTCGGCCATACCGTAAGCACCTTTTTCGCCTGCAATAACCATGGTTCTAACCGAACCTACATACATTGGCATGGTAAAATTAATAGATTTTTTCTCGCCTTTATTTATATGGTAAGGACCAAAAAAACGAACCATAGGTTTAAAACGGTTTGCTTTTGCGCCATCATCTCCCACTTCGCTTCCATCGCCACCAATACTTAAAATACGCTCTAAGTCGGCACCAAATGCGCCAATTACGTTATCGTAAATATCCCAGGTTTTTACACCTAATGCTTCTTTTGCATAAAATGTACTGTGTGGATTTGGCGTTTTAAATCGTGTAATATCTAATAATCCTTCATCTACAACAGCTACTGTAAATGCCATCTCTCTATCATTTTCTTCACTTACAGTAATGTTTACATTTTTTTCAGGTATTAACACATCTGCCATTTGTATTTTTGGTTTTAAATGCGTCTCGGGGTCATCAACGGTAATAGGCACTACACCGTATAAACGAATTGGTAAATCGTTGGTGCGGCTATGTGGTTGCATTAAACTTACATGCACATAAACATTAGGCGCCATTTGGGATTTTACTTTAAATTTAAAAATGGTATTACCTTTTTCGGTTTCCAGCCAATGTGCTTCTAATACTTTACTACCATTTTCAATGGTTACTAAGGCTCTGCCGCTTTGAGGCGAAGGAATATTTACCGTAACCTCATCGTTAGTTTTGTATTTTGTTTTATTGGTGGTAAAGTGTAGCATATTCGAAATAATCTTATTATCCGTTCCGCCATCTCTTTCCATCCAATTACTCCAATCAAAATAGGTTATTTGACTGGCAGAATGTCCACTTTCAACATCAATAACACGAATTAAATAACGCCCCCAATCTTTTTCGCCAATATTAATTTTTACGTTAGCTTTACCGTTAGTTGATGAAATTGTTTGTACTTGAATGGGTTTATGATATTCATCACTTGCATAATTTGCCAATTCGTCGTTGTATTGATCCCACCACCAACGCCAATCTAATTTATATAATTCAAATTTTAAGTTACTACGCGAAACGGCATTACCATTAAAATCAACCGTAGCAATATCTAATTGGTGTTGTTTACCGGTGTATAAAATTCCGGTATTGCTTTCGCCAGTTGGTAGTTTAATACCTGTGTAAAAACTGTATGGCGAATAATTTATAGAAAAACGATCGACACTAAAAGCGCCACCTTGTTCAAACACACGGGTTGTGAAATTTGCTTTTAAAAAACCAGGTGCATTTTTCTTTACATCAATATTTAATGGAAAAGAGGTATTGCCATTATCATCTACTTTACCATCAAAAATACTAATGCTTTGCGATTCAAAACGGGTGGTTTGATCGGTAAAATTATACCCTTCAAATTTTTGAAATTCGGTAGGCATAGATGTTAAGGCCACATTAATATTTGCCGCCAAATTGTGAGCTACTGCTCCTGTAAGCCAATTAGTATGTAAACTAATGGTTTGTGGCTTTGTACCTACTAATAATTTATTATCGCCAGCATTTATTTCAATTTTTAACCTGTTGGGCATAATCGTTTCTATACGAATACTTTTACTAAATTTAATAGAGCCAATTTTAACTTCGGCATTCCATAAGCCTGTTGGAGCATTTTTATCAGTAACACAAGTAAAATTATAAAAGCCATCCACACTTTTAGTGCTTAATAAACGTTTGGTTAATTGCCCTTGCGGGTTGGTTAAATCAAATACTACAGGGTGATTGGCAGGAATGGAACCTAATTTATCTTCAACAATAAAATTTAAAAATAAACTATCGCCCGGACGCCAAACGCCACGCTCGCCATAAATAAATCCTTTTACACCTTTTTTAATGGCATCGCCACTTACATCATACATGCTTAAGGATAAGGCAGCACCATCAGCTAAACGCAAATACGCACGTTGATTATCTTTTTTTGCAATTAAAAAATAAGGTTTTGCAGTTGGTGTAATAAATGATTGACCTTCTGCATTTGTTTTTGCTGTTTGTATGAGTTGCTTTTGGTAATCGTACAATTCAATGGTGACATCGTTTACGGGTTTTGTAGTTATTAAATCAGAAATTACAGTAAATAAACTGCCATCGTTTCCTTTTTTTAAGGTTAGGCCTAAATCGCTTGCTAAAATGTTTTTTGATACCGTGCGCTCATACTGGCGGTAATAGTAGTTTTTGCAAGGGTTATCTCTATCGTTATAATTGCTATTATCATAATCACCATTTTCATTATAATAATTATAATCATAGTAATCATCGGAATAATATCCAAAATACAAGTCTTCGTTTTCTTCTTCGGCTTGTTTAATATCTTCCATTTCAAACTTTTCATCGTTATTATTTCCTAAACATGGGTAGGTTGAGTAGGCTTTTTTAATAGAAAAGGTTACTCGGTAAATAGCGCCAGGTTCGGGCTTAATTAAGGTACTAATATCTAAGGCCGATTTTTTCCAAACGCTAAAATCGGCAGGATTGGTAATGCCTAAATTTATACGTTTTTCAAGTATTTTTTTACCAACTTGTGTAAGGTTGGCGCCACCATTCATATCATTACTTTGTAAAAATTGTAGCACATTGTTTTCGTAAATTTTTATAATTTTTACATCTATCGCTTTTAAGTTAACGGTTTCAAAAGGCAGGCTTAAGCCATTTGTAGAAGGTAAAATGTTGCCATCACCTACAAAACGCACGGCGGGTTTTACTTCGCTAAATACAATGTTGTGTTCAGATTTTTGGTTAATAATTTGTCCTTTAGCATCGCGAATACCTTCGTTTACAACTAATTTATAGGAACCCGATTTTACTTCGGTAGGGTATAGCAAAACCTGATTGTTAGCCACAATGTATTTTACATCTTTAATAGTTCCTAATGTTATTAAGCCTTCCAAGGATTGGCTTTCATCGATAGGATTTGAAAATGTAAGTTGTACAAATTGTTCGTTATCGTTTACTAAATTGGTACTTAATAATTTAAATTTTGATTTTTGAATAACTTCAAAACTTTTAGAAGAAGTGTAGGTTAAATTTAAAGCGGTGGCATTACAATTTAAAAGTAATTTAGTATCGGTTGTAGTTGGTCGTTCAATACTATCAATTGTAAATTTGTGAGTGGTGCCTTGCTCATTATGACTCCATTTTATATTTAAATTTTTATTATCTATTTTTGCATTTACAGTTTTTTCAATGTTTGTTTGGTCGGCAAAATCGGCGGTAGATACATTACCGCTTAGGCTGTAATAATAAAAATCATTACTATTGTAAGATTTAAGTTCGTTACTTTGTAATTGAATAGATTGTTTGATGACTTGAAATTGAAATTCAAAATCTTGTAATTCTTTTTTTACTTCCACCAATTTATTTAAATGAAAAGTGGCTTTGTAAACCTGCCCATCTTTTAAACGTTGCTTGGGTTTAAATTCTAAATTTTGCCCATCTTTCCAAACTAAAGAGCCTTCAATTTCAGGACTAAATGAAATATATTCTTCTTTTAAGGGCGTGTTTAATTCTAAAGTACTATTAAATTCGTTAGCTAATTTTATTTTTATGGTAGAGCCTGATGAGATGTACCCTGTTGTAAATGCACTAATAAAGTTAGCAAATTCAGGATTAATTTTTGGGGCTAAACTCGCATTATAATTACTGCCAGTAAGTTTACTAAACACATCGCGGTGGTTATAAACAAACACAGTACTCCCCGTAATGGCTACGCCTAAGGCCATCCATTTAATTTTTTGTAACAACATAGTTTTTGGAATTTTGATTAAAATTAACGTTTATACGTAAACCACAATTTAAAGTTGCTAACAGAAGTGTTAAGCATTGTTAATGAGTTTTAGAGCGTGTTTAAATAAATTGTGGAAGATGTTTTACCAACTAAGTTTTCTTTTTAGCAATTACTCTTGTAAAAATATGGCTTTCGCTAAAAATGCGAAGCCATAAATAACCCGTTACTTGTATTGTGTTTGCATTTATGTATTTAATAAACGCACTGTATGTTTTATCTGTTTTTGGAGTATATATTTTGCCGTTATTCCACTCACCACTGCTATATTCAAAATCTTTCATCACTATCATATTTATCCAATGTTGCTCGTTTTTAGGTAATGGTTTACCCTTATCTTTTAGGTTTTCGGCCCATAAAAGTTTTGAGTAATATTTACCATTTTCTTTATAACAATTAATGCGGACTTCCTTTTTTTCGTCTGTCCATTCGCCCAATATTGCATCGGCAGTGCATACTTGTGCAAGGCTAATTTTTGAAGTAATTAAAAATAAAAAAAGTAATAAACGGAGAAGCATAATTTTTATACAAATTTATCTATTTCCAAATAAGTATAATCATTCCCACTAAAATAAATCCTGCTCCAATTAAAAGTTTTGGACTTACGGGTTCTTTTAGTAGCCAAAACGATAGTAAAATTGTTAAAACAATGCTTCCTTTATCAATAGCAGCAACATAAGATACCGAGCCTATTTTTATAGCACGGTAATAAAAAATCCAACTTAGGCTTGTTGTAATGCCTGATATTACTAAAAAAATAATTGTTTTTGTAGTTACGGCAGATAAATCTCTACTGGCTTTCCAAGCTAAGGCATTTAAACTTACTAATAAAAAAACTATGGCTGTACGAATGGCTAAACCTAAGTCGGAATTAATGTTTTTAATACCAAACTTTGCTAATACAGAGGTTAAGCCTGCAAAAAAGGTTGCTAAAAGTGCATATACTAACCATTGTGGCAAATTAATTTGTTTTAATAAACGTTTTATTTATTACGCCATTATCTGTAATAATTTTAAAAATATAACAACCATTGTTTAATAAATGTGTATCAATTTTTTCATTAGTAATTTCGGCAGTAATTTTTTGCCCTAAATAATTAATTATTTCTACTGCTTTAATTGGTTGGGTTGAAATTACATTTACAAAATTATTAGCTGGGTTAGGATATAAAATAACGGTGTAATTGTTATCTGAGTTTTCTTTTACGCTAGTTGCTACTGTTCCGCCTTGCGCTAACCAAACCATCGTATTAATTAATAGTTTTTGATGATTACCTGCAGCATCCGTAAAATAGCCATTATATAGCGCATCGCCAGGGTCGCCGGTGGCATCATCTAATGGCGAACTATCTCCAATAGCTGCAACTTTACCACTAAAAAAACGTGCATGTGCAACAAGTACATCTGTATTTCCACTACCAGGGCTGTATCTAAATACATCGCCAGCAACAGAAGCATTTTGAGCCGGATTTAAGGTCATACGGGTGCCATTACTCCATTTTACTTGAGTTACAGTGCCTCCTGGCCCATGTGTCAAACTATCTAGTGCATTTGTAGAAACGAAACTAAATGTACCCGAAAAATTACCAGTAGCTGCTGTTGAATCAAACTTAATACCAAATGGATTGTTTTGTACCGAATTGTTTTCCATTAAATCTGTCCATATTTTTGGAGAATCCCAACCATCATTATTTCTATCAGAAACACTATGGTCAGATATCATAAACAAGCTTCCGCCATTTTTTACAAAATTTATAATGGCTGTTTTTTCAGAGGCAGTAAATACAATGTTGGGTTCGCACACTACATATATTTTATAATTTGATAAATCTTGTACATTAGCCATATTACCATAGGTTATAGCTACATTGTAGGGTAAGGATTCAATAAGATATCCTTTTTTTGCCATATCAACGGCTAGGGCAGATATTGCTCCATCCCAATAGGTTTCGGGGCTTGATACAGTGATACCCGATTGTGCAGGCGTAGGAAAACGTTGTGCATTTGATTGCGTACCCGTTGTTGTTATATTGCCCGAAGTGTTAAAATATAAATTACGTACATCGGCATCTACTACCCAATCTGCATTTCCAGCCGACTCCGCTTTTTTATTATCAAATAAAATTTTTACTTGAGCAGTGTTATTTAAGTAAAATAACGACATTAAAATTATATAAAAATATTTCATAGTTTAAAAATAGGATTTAATTCTAAAGCAAATCTGTTTTTGATTAGTTTCTCTAATTTAGTTATTTTTTTGCTAATATTTTTTTAATTAATGGGGTTTTTATCAAAAAAGTACCATCAATACAATTTACCTCATAAAGTGTAAGTTTCCACATCTCATTTTTAATAGTAGTGAATACTTTTGGTCCTTGCCTTAAAAGGCCGCCCTCAGGGTACTTTTTGCAAGTGGTAAACAGTAACATACTAAATAGTAATATGCTTAATAGTTTTTTCATAATAGTTTATCGTTTTAAAATTATTTTATAGTTATTTTTTAAATTCATAAGTAATATTGGTTGTTGTAGATTGTATTTTAAAATCGTGATTTTGTAAGCGTAATATTTTAAACGCCCCATTTATATGTCTAAAAAATATAGAATCGTGTGGTGAATTACTGTCACCTGTTGATGGATTATAACCACCAATTGCAATTCTAAAATCT
>JANYEQ010000100.1 GCA_025363015.1 Bacteroidota bacterium | reverse complement strand
ACTTGAAAAGTGTAAAGATGATAAACAAATAAAAGAAATAGGCATTAAATGGTGTATTGAACAAAGTAAAGAACTTGTAAAAGCCAATGTGCCTTGTTTACATTTTTACACCATGGGCGCCAGCGAAGCTACTAAAGCGGTGGCTAATGCTGTGTTTTAGTTAGGATTTTTTTTTAAATGTAAAACTTAAGGAATGATTTTGTAAGCCTTCGGTTTATAATTTTAACAAAAGATTAATAACACCTTTGGAATCATATAAAGGCCTTTAAACAAATATAAACCATTTATAGTAAAACAAAAAACCCTAAACAAAAATGTTTAGGGCTTTAAATTTAAAAACTTCTTTTACTGTATATAGCTCAACTTCATCATATTAGTTCGGCCTTTTTCTTTCATTGGCATACTAGCAATATTTATTACTAGGTCGTCGTCTTTTACAAAGCCTTTGGTTTTAATAAAGGCTTTTAAGTCGGTAATGGTTTCGTCGGTACTTTCGTACTTGTTATAGTAAAACCCGCGTATACCCCATACCAAACTTAAGGTAGTGAGTAAGGATGGGTTATCGGTAAAAATAAAAATATGTGCTTTTGGGCGGTGACTGCTTAATTTAAAAGCCGTGTAACCACTGTTTGTCATACTAATAATGGCTTGTGCGCCTGCGTGGTGGGCTAAAGAGCAGGCATTGTAACAAATGCTATCAGTTATATAGGTAATAGTTTTTGTTTGTGGTGTGTGTTCTTTATAATAAATCGTATCTAATTCTTCTACCTGTGTAATAATACGGCGCATCATTTCAATAACTTTTACAGGATATTTACCTACACTGGTTTCGGCACTTAGCATCACGGCATCAGCACCATCCATTACGGCATTTGCTACGTCATTAACTTCGGCACGGGTTGGGGTGTAGCTGGTAATCATACTCTCCATCATTTGGGTAGCAATAATTACAGGCTTACCTACTTGCACACATTTTTGTACAATCATTTTTTGTAATAAAGGCACTTGCTCCATCGGTAGTTCAACACCTAAGTCGCCACGAGCCACCATGATACCGTCACTTACATCAATTATTTGGTCAATATCTTTTATGGCTTCGGGTTTTTCTATTTTTGCAATAACGCGCGCACGTTTTTGTTTGTGTTTAATAATATCTTTTAACTCAACAATATCCATAACATTTCGAACGAACGATAAGCCAATCCAATCAAAATCGTGCTCCAAAGCAAACTCTAAATCGCGAATATCTTTTATGGTTAAACATGGCAACGATATTTTTGTATTAGGAAGGTTAACCCCTTTTTTTGATGAAAGATTACCACCCACTAAAATTTCGCAACGTACTTCGTCTTTTAAATTGGTATCAATTACCTTTAGGTGTAGTTTGCCATCATCTATTAAAACAGTTTCGCCCACCTTAACATCTTGCGGAAATTGTGGATAGGTAATATAAATTTTACTTTCGGTACCCTCGCACTCTTTGGTAGTAATGGTAATTGTTTTACCAATTTCTAACACGGCTAAATTATTTTGCATCACACCAATGCGTAATTTAGGGCCTTGTAAATCGGCTAAAATACCCACATGGCGATTGTGTTTTTTATTTAATTCGCGTATATTTTTCACATCGTTTAAAACGGCATCGTAATCGCCATGGCTAAAATTTATTCGGCAAATATCTAAGCCTTCTTCAAACATGCCTTCAAGCACTTTTATATCTGCAGTTGCTGGCCCCATGGTGGCAACTATTTTTGTTCTGTTAAAATGATTCATAAATAAAATTAGTAATTTAAGAGACTAAAGGTATAAAAATGCTTGTTAATAGAAAATTAAGTTTGCGTTAGCATTGGTAATTATAAATAAACTGGGTAACTGCTGGTATTAATAATCGTTATAATCTATTAAATCTTGTACCGAATTTAAATTGGCATCTTTTTTAGTTATTTTTTTAGCTTTTGAAGGCAATTGCACGCCGCCATTGTTGGTATTGCCATCGCCTGCATCAATGGTGTTGTTTAAATCAATAGCATCTAATATATTTTTATTGTTGTAATACGATTTTGCTTTGCCAAATTTTAAAACTAAGCCAAAATTAAAAAACAAGGTAGATGGCATATCACTTTTATAAAAATATTTATTATAGGGTAAGCGTGGATAATTGCTATTAGCCCTTTCGGAATAAAATGTAACATTATTTTTTGTGCTAATACCCGTTGCTATATATACATTAAAATTATTACTTAAACGCATATCAAACCGTAGGCCTGTATTAATTTCGTAACGTGTAAAATGAAAGGTAGCATCGTTATTTATGTAATATAACGAATCGTGATTAGAAAAATTAAACATTCCACCTTGAGGGCGGGTATAAATACTAAATTTAAAATTAGAATTTATAGGCAAATTAATGCTAATGCTTCGTGGAAATTGAATGCTTAAGTTGGCTTTATTTAAACGCCCAACTCTAAAGCCAATAAAAGGTGCGTAAAACCTATTGCCCCATAAAAAAGATTTTGTGATGCCAATACGCCAATTAAATTTTTCGCTTTTATTATAACTGTAAACAATTGTACTTGCTAAACGGTAATATGTTTTTGACTTATACGTTACATCTTGCGTCATAAATGGAGATGCGTCAACAAACCAAACTGATTTTTTGCCTGAATTAAAAATGGCACGTAGCCCCACGCCTGCTTTAATTAACGTATGCTGACTAATACCAGAAAAAACAGGCAGCAAGGCCATAAAAGTACCCGTTAACAATAGGTGCGTATTTTTGGTAACTGTACTATCGGCAGTAGGCTTATTAATAGTAGCAATTGGGGTGTAAAAGGATAGGTTGTATTGTTTTATTGCATAACTTTTTAAGCGTTTATCTAAAAAATCTAAGGTATCGGTAATGGTTTTTTTGGGTTTATTATAACTATCAATTACAATAACGGTATTAAAAAAATGCTTGGGTTGTTTAATTTTTAAGCTATCAAATGTTGTTTGAGCCTTCGTTATTTTA
This sequence comes from Bacteroidota bacterium, assembly GCA_025363015.1. Classification (GTDB taxonomy): domain Bacteria; phylum Bacteroidota; class Bacteroidia; order B-17B0; family Aurantibacillaceae; genus Aurantibacillus. The sequence goes on along the minus strand of JANYEQ010000100.1, from coordinate 25,169 downwards.
ATAAATAAAAATAAAGCGCATATAACCATAAGCACTTTATTTAATTTAAATATGTGGGTAACCCCTTTCAATTAATCGCTTTTGTCTTGTATGGTTTTTATAATTTCTTTTTTAAATTCATCTTCGGCTATTCGTAATTTAAGAGTTTTTTTTGTGCCGATGATTGCTTTTATTTTATCGTTATATGTTTTATGTAACTCGGCTTCGGCTTGCTTCGCTTTTATTTCTAATTGATATAAATCTTCTAATTCTTTTTCTGATAAATTATCAACTCCTTTTTTAAAACTCTGACGCACCGTTTTACGAAGTGCTTTTACTTTGTCGTTGTATTCATTATAAACCGGCCAAAATTTATCTGCTTCGTTAGTTGTTAATTCTAATTTTTTACCAATAAATGCTACGCGTAAAGCCTCTACTTTATCTCTATCGGTTTGTGCCATATACACAAGCGATTGCAAAAGCAAAAATAGTAGTATAATTATTTTTAAGTGGCGTTGCATGTTTTATAACTCATCTAATAGTTCATCTGACGAAACAGATTTTAAACTACTATCTACATTTTCTATATTATTGTTAGCTGAGCCTGTTAAAGCTACTTTTTTTTCTAAATTCTCTTCTAATTTTTTTGTATTTACTATTTTGTAAAGGTCTTCGGCCTCAATGTTTTCTAAATGTTTGGCTTTTACCAAATCAACTTTATCAACGCAAGCTAAAGTGCCGCAATCTTTTACTTCGGCAATTTTAAAATAATTGTTGTAAGCCCAAAATCCCAAAGCAATTACTAAAAGCGCAGCTACCGAGTACCAAGCCTTTTGGCTAAAAAAATTAATTACTTTTATAGGTTTACTGGTTAATTGTTGTTTTAATTTTTCTTCAGTTTCAATAAAATAATTTTGGCTTACAGCAAAACTATTTTTTTTAATAAGCGAATTTAATTTAGAAAATTCGCTTAATTCATCATTAGTTATAATTGACCCTTCGACAAACTCAGGGTTCATATTTCTATTTACCATAACCTCAGCCTCTTCAAAATAATTTTGAGGAACTAAAAACGGATTATTTTTTTTACGAGAAACTAATTTCTCAAACGGAAATAATTCTAATTTTAATTCTACTGAAGTAAAATAATTATCTGGAATGACAAAGCCACTTTTATTTTTATGTTTCAATAACTCAACATAATGTTTATGCTCTTCTTCCCACTCTATTTTATTAAAAATACTTACCGCCGATTTTTTAAAATAGCCCTCTGGCAAACCAAAGTTGGCTTGCTCGTTATTTAGGTTGTTATTTTCAAAATTATCGTTCATTTGTATATAGATGCGGGTTTTGACTTAAAGTTTAACTGGCTACTAAAAATTCTTCTATTTTTTTTGCGGCAATGTGGTAACTGGCCTTTAGCGCCCCTACCGATGTACCAAGTATTTCGCTCATTTTTTCATAAGGCGTTTCGTCGTAATAGCGCATATTAAATACCAAACGCTGTTTTTCGGGCAGGGTTAAAATGGCTTGTTGTAGTTTTAGCTCAATTTCATCGCCTTTAAAATAGGTATCGCTTTCTAAACTTTTACTTAAACTGTACTCAATAGGATGTAACGAGGTGGTATTTTGTTTTTGTTTTTGGCGAAGCAAAGTTAAGGCTTCGTTTGTGGCAATGCGGTACATCCAGGTATATAGTTGACTTTCTTCTTTAAAATTTTCCAAACCTTTCCATATTTTAATAAAGGTATTTTGTAGCACATCATCGGCATCATCGTGCCCAATTACAATTTTACGAATATGCCAATACAAACGCTGTTGGTAATTAGCAATAATATGCCCAAGCGCTGCATTACGCGTTTTTTCGTCTTTAAACAACAGTAATATTTCAGCGTCGCTAACCTTTGCCACAAGTACTTTAGTTTTTAGATGTAAAAATAAGCCAAAGGTTTAATTTAAAAAATAATATTTTGGGCGTGCCCCAAGCGCAAAAAGGCAAGCGCTTGGGTCGGGCTATCTCTGCAAGTCCTCGCCGTTCGTTCCTCACGGCTGTGGGCTTTCCGTTCTATCCCTCACGCAAAAAATTCTAAAATCAATTCCTTTTTATCAAATTATTTTGTATATTTGATTAAATGATAATTAAAAAAATAGTCTTTTTAAGTTTGCTTTTTATAGCTGCTAATTTTTATTGTCAAGATTCAATTAAAAAGAAAGCACATAATTTTATAATTGAAGCTGGTATTTCGGAGAATGTGCCTTTTAAAACAAATTATAATGAAACAAAGGGCAATAGAACTAGTTTTTATTCTTCCTATCAATATTATAACTATATAACCTTAGGGTTTTATAGTACTATTGGCTATCAAATTAAACTAAATAATAATCTTTTTATCACACCTAATCTTTCGTATTATTTTATTCACGAGAAACAAGCTCAAGTTGGAGAAAGTTCTTGCCCAGCTTGTGATATATATATATATATATCGGATTTTAAGGGCACAATAACAAATGATAAAAAGTCTCATTTATTAGCATTTTCAACGTCACTTTCTTATCAATTAAAAAAATTAAGATTTGAGATTGGGATTGGTGTAACTGATTATATAATTTATAAAAACAAAACCAATTATTATACATATAATAATACTAGTGAAACTTCTTCAACTTTTGTAAATAATCATTCCCCTATAAATATAAAGTTTTATAGTCAGCATAAATTAGGTTACGAATTATTAAAAAATCGGTTAGATGTATTTTTAGGAAGTTACATTTTTTTCAATCGTGCTAAAACCTTCACCCCTGCCATAAATCCTACTTTATCTTTTAGATTTAAATTGTAAATATAGTTTACTAATTTTTCATAGCTTTGCGTTGTGCAAATTGTTGTAAATACTCGGTTATTATTAAAAAATAAATTAGAGGGCATAAGTTGGTTTAGCTACCAAACTCTTAGCCTAATTACAAAAAACAATCCTAACATACATTTTATTTTTTTGTTTGATAGGCCTTTTGATGACGAATTTATTTTTTCGGATAATGTTACGCCGCTAATTATTTCGCCACAGGCAAGGCATCCCTTTTTATATTATGCGTGGTTTCAGTTTTCGGTAAAAAGTTTATTAAATAAACTTAAACCCGATTTGTTTTTATCGCCCGATGGCTTTGTCTGTTTAGGCGCCAAGTGTAAACAACTAGTGGTGCTGCACGACATTAATTTTTATCATCACCCAAAAGATTTAAAATGGCTAACGGGTAAATATTACAATTATTTTTTTCCAAAATATGCTCGCGAAGCTACCCGAATAGCTACCGTTTCTGAATTTAGTAAAGCAGATATTGTAAAACATTATAACATTAACCCTACTAAAATAGATGTAGTTTATAACGGTATTCACTCTTTTTTTAAACCCGCTTCTAACGCCGAAAAACAACAAACTAAAACTAAGTTTACGGCGGGTAACGATTACTTTGTAAGCGTAGGTTCGTTAATTCCTCGTAAAAACATACCTAATTTAGTAAAAGCATTTGCCTTATTTAAACAACAGTATAAAACAACCGTAAAATTAGTGTTGGCGGGTTCGCAATATTGGGGTACTGCACAAATAAATAAAATAATAGCCGATAATAATTTAAAAAACGAAGTTATTTTTACGGGGCGTTTAAGCAACCACGATTTAAACTTAGTACTGGCAAGTGCTGCTGCTTTAACATTTGTGCCCTATTACGAAGGTTTTGGCATCCCACTAATAGAGGCTATGCAAACACAAACTCCAATTATTGCCAGTAACGTAACAAGTTTGCCTGAAATTGCAGGTGATGCGGCTTTGTATGTAAACCCTTTAAATGTTGATGAAATTGCCCAAGCCATGCTAAAATTATATGTAGATAAAGATTTAAAACAGCAATTAATAGAAAAAGGAAACCTTCAAAAACAAAAATTTAGTTGGGATAAAAGTGCCGACTTACTTTGGAAAAGCTGTGAGAAAATTCTGAATTAGTGTTATTTACCTTGCTTTTTTAATTCCGGTGGTATGCATTACGCATTCATTACAGTATAGCTTTCCATCGCATCCTACTACACCTGGGCAATCTTGTGCACAAATATCACTTTTGTGTTTATGGCAATAAATTTCGTCATAACAACTTAAGGGCAAGCCTTTTTTACAGGATATAAAATAAAAACATAAAACAAAAGCAAAAACTATTTTTTTCATTTTATTGTAACGAAAAATAGATAAAATATTGTTTAGCGATATCTATTTAAGCTTTTCAAACAATAATTCTTAAATTAATTATTTACAAACCTGTCTTTTAAATTTTGCTCCGCATTAATAACATGCGTTATAAATTTTAACTGGTTTAATAAATTAAACTGTGGGCTATTACTCGAAATTAATTTATATTTTTCGAAAGGAGTTAATTGTAATGATGCCGCTACATTATACACCGTTATTTGATTTACTGTTTCGTAATCAATAAATTTATTTTGTATGCTTGTAAAATAATTAACTACCGCATCTTGCAAATTATTTAAAGTAATACGTTGGTTATTTTTACTAATTTCAACAACACCAGCGCCATATAATTTGGGCGTAAGCACCGATGAGTATTCTAACAGTTCAAAAATAGCAACACTTTCTATTAAAACGTCTAACTCTCCATTTTCATACGTTTTTAAAATACGCTTAATTTTTACCTCGCTACCGTATTTTTTAACCTTTCCTTTATCCATAAAAGGTATGCCAAACGAAGCGTCGTTATCCATACACTCATTTATAAGTTGTTTATATCGTTCTTCAAACACATGAAGTTTTATAGTTTCGCCAGGAAGTAATACCATATTTAACGGAAACATGGGTATAGTAATGTGTTGCGTGTTCATAATTGCCTTTATTTATATATCTATACGAACAAAAAACAAAAAAGGTGGGGTTAAAACTACTAAAATGTTTAAAAAGCATGTTTTGGTTAGCCAAACTATGTTTTAACTGAGTAAAATATTTAACCTTTTTTCGTTTTTAGTTCATAACAATATTCAGTAATTTTAAAATCATAAATGAAAAAAATTACGTTCATATTTTTTACTTTTTACTTTTGTATAAATTCATTTGCGTCGTACATTTTAATACCAATGGACGAATCTCAAAAAAATCATTTAAAAGCCTATGGTTTAGCGTATTGGGCTTTAAAAGGGGAGTTAGAAATACATTGGCTTTTAAACTATAGGGGCGGTAGTTTTATGGTGCCAAACGCAAAAGCCGTAAGTAATGAGTGTACTATTAGAGGTATTAGCTACGAAACCATTGGCGATGCGCAAGGCAACTCTATTTTAACCGACATTGCCAACCCTGAGCAAAACCAAGATGCTATTAAATTAGAAAAAGCCCCTCGTATTGCCGTGTATTCGCCAAAAGGAAAACAACCATGGGACGATGCTGTAACACTTGTTTTAAAATATGCCGAAATACCTTACGATGTTGTTTACGACGAAGAAGTTTTTTTAGATAAACTTAAAGATTACGATTGGTTACACCTCCATCACGAAGATTTTACGGGGCAGTACGGTAAATTTTATAGTCAATTTCAACATGCTGCTTGGTATCAAAACGAAGTTAAAGAAAACGAGGCAATGGCAAAAAAATTAGGCTTTGGCAAAACATCGTTAATGAAACTAAATACCGCTAAAAAAATTAAAGATTTTGTATTTGGTGGTGGCTTTTTATTTGCCATGTGTAGCGCCAGCGATAGCTACGATATTGCCTTGGCAGCCGAAGGGATTGATATTTGCGAAAGTGTTTTTGACCACGACCCAATGGATAAAAATGCGAATAGTAAAATAGATTATAGCAAGGGGTTTGCGTTTGAAAATTATAAACTAAGTACAAACCCTTTTGAGTACGAATATTCGACTATAGATACCTATTTAACGCGCCAAAACTATGGCATGACCGAAAAAACAGATTTATTTACTTTATTTGAATTTAGTGCCAAGTGGGATCCTGTGCCAACCATGTTATGTCAAAACCATACACAAACTATTCAAGGTTTTTGGGGGCAAACAGTAGCCTTTGACAAAAAATATATTAAAAAAAATGTACTTATAATGGGCGAATCAAAAGCCTTTGGCGAAGCTCGCTACATACATGGTGATTATGGCAAAGGCACTTGGTCGTTTTATGCTGGCCACGACCCAGAAGATTACCAACACAGAGTTGAAGAGCCACCAACCGATTTAGCGTTGCATCCAAATTCGCCTGGTTACCGTTTAATTTTAAATAATATTTTGTTTCCGGCTGCTAAAAAAAAGAAACAAAAAACGTAAATTTATACTGAAAATAGTAGTTTAAAAGATTCGATTGAATACAAAAATGATGTTGCGGTTATAAATTCGTATCATAAATTTTTTAAGTTTTTTAGAATTAGCAGTATAAATTATGAAAGCTTTAGGATATGACAAAGCAAGAACTTATTGAAGCTATTTACACTTCATTTAAAGGCGTGGCTCTTAAAGATGGCGTTGGTTTGTTTGAAGCAGATTGCATTGACGAATACATGGATAAAAACAGTACGGTTTACATTAATTGGAAACAAAAAGATGAACGGGAGAATTGGGAAAATCTGCTGCCTATATTTTTGTCGAAGCGATATCACGAGCGAGTACATTCTAGTAACTGGTTTTTTATGGATGCAAAAGGTAAAAAGTTTCACCTGCCATGTTATTTATTACAGGATTTAGATGAAGAATTAAATGGAAATAATCCTTTAATTACAACATTAGAAAATTATTTAAACGACTTAGTTTTATTAGATTCATTGCAGCAACAAACGCTTATTAATTTTTTTGACTACAAACTTGAAGTGCTTTTAAAAGAAGATAATACATTTGATTTTGATAAATACTTTAATGCAAAAACAGTATTTATAAAAAGCATTTATAAAAACCTGTAAGGTTATATATAAAAAAATTCGATAAACTTTAGAGGTTTAGTCAACAAAAAACGTAAATTTATCCTCATCAATTTTATACTAAAAATAATTACTTCGGCTATTGCTGTGTTTATTGTAGCTCAGTTATTTAGTCCGCATATAACCGTTAATAGTTATAGCACAACCCTTTTAGTAGCCATAGTTTTAGCCTTTTTAAATACGATAGTAAAACCCATATTAACAGTTCTTACCATACCCATTACCGTATTTACCTTAGGCTTTTTTTTATTAGCCATTAATGCATTTATTGTTTTATTTGCCGAAAAATTAGTAGATGGTTTTCAGGTGCAAAATTTTTGGTGGGCCTTACTGTTTAGTTTAATTTTATCGTTATTTACGGGTATATTAAACGCTGTTTTAGGTGTTAAAAAGGACTGATAATTTACGCTAAACTGTAAGGAAAATACAAAAAAATCGTCTATATTTATAGAAATTAAAAAAGTAGTTGTTGCAAACTAAAAATTTAGATAAAGAATCTGTATTTGTTGACCATCTTTTATCAAAAGATGAAAAACGCTTTGGTATCATATACGACAGCTTTTCGAGGGCATTATATGGCGTTATTCATAAAATTGTTACAAATGATGAATTGGCGGAAGATATTTTACAAGAAGTATTTATTAAGATTTGGAATAATGCGAGTAGCTACGATAGTAAAAAAGCCCGTTTATTTACTTGGATGTTAAATGTAGCTCGAAATTCTGCCATTGATTATGTGCGCTCAAAACAAGGCCAGGTGGATAAAAAAAATCAACCATACGATACGTGTAATAACATTTTAGAAAGACCAACCAACCTGAGCCCAAACCATGATCACATAGGGCTTAAAAAATTAGTTGATAACCTAAAACCCGACCAAAAAGAAATTATAGACCTTGCTTTTTTTGAAGGCTATACCCACCCCGAAATTGCCGAAAAACTACAAATACCTCTGGGCACAGTAAAAACAAAGTGTAGAACTGCTATTGGTATTTTAAGAAAATCGATATTTTAAAGAATTAAATCTTTTTTATCATTCAATTCCTATTTTTAACTACAACCTTGTAATAGGAATAATACAGCATAAGCGCATTTATTAAATTGTTTTTAAATAAATACCTACCAAAATTAAAAATTTTGGTAGGTATTTATTTCTCTAATTATCTAAATTACCATACTCTAATTTTTTACGTTGTACGGCAAGTATGGTAGTGCATACTAATACAAAAAATGGTACGTACATTACTATTTTTGGTAAATCGAAATGGTTTAAAATAATTACGGCTTTGCGTTTTAAACGTTCGGCAATTAAATACATAGCAGGTACTAAAATAAGAGTTAAAATAGTAGCAAAGGCTAAACCAAAAATCATTGTCCAGCTTAAAGGTCCCCAAAATACCACATTATCACCACCAAAGTGTATGTGTGGAGAAGCGTGAGCTAATAAGCCTTCAAAATCTATATTTAAACCAACAGCTAAAGGTATTAAACCTAAAATAGCGGCAAATGCTGTTAAAATTACTGGCGTCATACGTGTTCTACCAGCATCAACAATGGCATCGTATAATCCAACACCTCGTGCGCGTTCTTCTTCAGCAAACTCCACTAATAAAATACCGTTTCGAACAACAATACCGGCCAAGGCAACAATTCCAATACCCGTCATTACTATACTCATATCCATTTTAAAAATAGCAGTACCCAATAATACACCAATTACCGATAATAAAATTTCAGATAAAATAATAATAGGTTTGCCAATAGAGTTAAACTGAATAACTAACACTAATAAAATAATACCAATAGATGTTAGCATGGCACTGCCTAAAAATGCGCCTGTTTCGGCTTGTTCTTCGGCTTGTCCAGTAAATTTAACCTCAACAGCACCATTTGGCTTGTAATCTTTTGATGCTTGCTCTAATTGCGCTACTACTTTATTGGCGTTAAAGCCTTCTAATACATCACTGGCTAAAGTGATTACGCGTTTGTTTTGCTTACGTTTTATACCACCGTAGGTATTTTCGTAACGTATATCACAAAAGGCTGAAAGTGGTACAGAGCGTAATACGCCACCCATATTCATATCTCTAAAAATTATTTTTAAATTTTTTATTTGCTCTACATTAGTGCGCTGACTATAATTGTAGCGTAATTGAATAGGGTACTCATCATTTGCATCTCTAAACTTACTTGGGTTATCAATACCAAAAACAGCTTTCCTAATTTCTAATGCTAATTGTGCTGTAGATATACCTTCACGGTTGGCACGTTCTCTATCTACATCAAATACAATTTCGGGTTTGTTATCTACAAAGTCTGATTTTAATTCGGCAACACCCGGTACGCCTGCTTCTTCTAAAAAGCGTTTTAAGTTACGGGCATTTTCAACTAGCTCTTCAAACTTATCGCCTTTAATTTCAATATTAATAGGCTTAGCAACAGGCGGGCCTGATTGTTCTTTGTTGGTAGTAATTTCTGCGCCTGCAATGTTCCATTTTTCGGCTTGTAAAGCTTGTAAGTATTTTGAAGTACTTTGCCCTAAACGGTCGCTAAACTCAACAAAATTAATAGCAATTTTACCACGGTTTCCATACGAACTTTGATCCTCATCTTGTGGATCGGTAACGCCAATGGTAACATTTGTAATCATGGATGAAACTATTGAATTTTTTTCGCCAATTATTTTATTTACTTTTTGTTCTACCAACTTCATCACTTCATTAGTTTTACCTGGGTCGGTTCCTTCGGGTAATTTTACGTAAACAAAAATATTATTTGGGTCGCCTTGCGGAAAAAATACAACGTTGGGCGAACGCACTTTCATTAATACAATTGAAAAAATAAATAAACCTAAGGTCATAAATAGTAATTGGTATGGACGTTTTAAACCCCACACTAATAGTTTTGTATAGCTGCGTTGAAAGGCAGGCCATATTTTTGTTTGAAAATTTTCGATGACTTTGTATAAAAATAAGCGATGAAAAATCATAAATAGAGCGAAGAAAATCATTAAATTACCCATTGCAATATTACCGCCAGCATACAGAATAATAGCCACTAAACCATAAACCAATAAGCGTAACCACGCTTTACGTGTTAATTTACCATATTGTTTAAACTCTTCGTTATGTGGTTTCATAAAATCAACAGCAAAAACGGGGTTAATAATGTAGGCCACAAATAAGGAGGCAAGAAGCGTAATAATTAATGTAATGGGTAAATAAAACATAAACTTACCTATTAAGCCAGGCCAAAATGCGAGTGGAATAAATGGTGCAAGTGTAGTGATTGTTCCGCTTAATACTGGTAAAAATACTTCGCCAGCTGCCATTTTAGCGGCAGTTTTAATATCTTTTTTTCCATTATCAAACAAACGGTGTGTATTTTCAATTACCACAATGGCATCATCTACTACAATACCTAATGCTAGTAAAAAAGCAAAGAGTACAATCATATTCATTGTAAAGCCAATACTTGGCATAAACAAAAAGGCTATAAACATGGATAAGGGCACAGAAAGGGCCACAAACAAAGCATTGGTAACGCCCATAAAAAACATTAAAATAATGGTTACCAACACAAAGCCAATAATAATGGTATTTATTAAATCGTGTAGGGTAACTTTTGTTTTACTTGATTGATCGGCAGTAATTTTAATATCAATACTTGCCGGAAATTCAGACTTTTTCATCTCTTCAATGGTGGCTTTTATTTTATCTGAAGCGACAATTAAATTTTCGCCAGCACGTTTAATAATATTTAAGGTAATTACATTTTTACCAGCTAAACGCGAATAGCTTTCGGTTTCTTTACTCGTATCTAAAACGGTTGCAAAATCTTTTAAATAATAATGTGCACCAGATTGAGAAGAGATGATTAAATTTTTTAATTCGTCAATATTATGAAATTCATTTTTAACACTTAAGGTACGCTTAGTACCATCCATAGGTATTTGTCCGCCAGTAATGGTTATATTTTCGCTACCAATAGTACGTTCAACATCGCTCATACCCATTTGCAAGGCTTGCATTTTAAACATATCTAAATTAACTTGTATTTCGCGGTCGGGGGCACCAACCATTTTTACTTCAGTAATTTCTTTTAAGCCTTCTATTCGGTCTTTTAAATCGTCGGCATATTCTTTTAATTTATTTAAATCCATATCGCCAGCTATGTTTATGTACATAATTGGTAATTCAGAAAATGCCAATTCTTTTACAAACGGTGCACGAGTAAGCGATGCTGGTAAATCAGATTTTGATTCGTCCACCTTATCTTTAACCGCTTGGCGGGCTTTATCAATAGCAATACTGGTATTAAATTCAACGGTAATTAACGATACATCTTGCATCGAATTACTGGTTAATTTTTTTACACCTGGTATTGATTTTAATTTTTTCTCTAAGGGTTTTGTAATGGTATTTTCTATATTACTAGGCGAGTTACCAGCATATACGGTACTTACAAAAAATTTGGGTACAACAATATCTGGAAAATTTTCTTTTGGTAAATTGTTATATGAGCTTATACCCATTAACGAAATAATAATTGTAGCAATGTATATTGCTGTTTTATTATCTATGGCCCAACTACTGGGTTTAAATTGTTTGAAATCCATATTTTTTTAATTAGGCAATTCGTCAATTAAAAAATTTGACAATTGCTGTGTATATATTTTTAGTTAGTTATTTAATTTTTGATTGGCTAATAGCCACATTAACTCATTGTTTAATTTTTATTGCATCACCTTCGTTTAAACCATCATAACCAGAGGTAATTAACAAATCACTTTCTGATAAGCCTTCTTTAATTTCAACTCTTCCATTGTATTCTTTTCCTAAAATTACTAGACGTTTTTCGGCTTTATTGTTATTAGCAACTAATACAAAATGATTTCCTTTTAAATCTTTTTGTACATAATTTAAAGGCATAGATAAGGTAGGTTTTACTGAAACATAATCGTTTATGTTCATTATTGCAATTTGATTAGGGTGGTATTCTTTTTTATTATCTAATAAAATCTCGACATTAAACGTGCGGCTCATAGCGTTAATGGCGCGCGATACATAATTTACTTTGGCGATTAGAGAATCGTTTGTATCTGGAAATTTAATTAAAACTTCGTCGCCTTTGTGTACTTTTGAAGCATAGCTTTCTGCCAAATCGGCTTTTAATTTTAAGTTAGTAAAGTTAATTACTCGAATAGCTGGCATACCAGGGGCGGTTAATTGCCCCAATTTAATATCAATAGCATCAACAGTTCCATTTATTGGCGAAATAACTTTACTCATTCTTACTTGCTCTTGTAACGTTGCCATTTTTTTCTCCATGCTTTCTTTTTGAGTTTTTGCTTGAAGATATTGTACTTCGGTACCAATTTTTTGATCCCAAAGATTTTTTTGTTTTTCGTATAATTGATTTACAAGTTCTGAATTAGTTTGTAAATCAGATATAGATTGTTGTAAAGCACGAGCATCTGTTTCTGCTAATACCTGACCTTTGCTCACTTCGTCTCCTACTTTTACATTTATTTTGGTAATAGTACCCGGCATTTCTGAGGCTAACGAAACGCTTTCTTCGGCATCTACACGCCCTTGCACATTAATGTAGGTTTTAAAAGAAGTAGGTACAATTGGTGCCGCTTCTACTAACACAAATTTTTTGCCTGAATCGCCTTCTAACTTCGAAATTTGTGTAGAAATTTCGGCTAATTGGGTTTTTAACTCCGCTTGTTTCGTTTTTAAATCGGTTAAGCTTTCTTCTTTTTTACCACCGCAGGCAGTAAGTAGAATGGTAGTTATCGCTAATGCAATTATTAATTTTGAGTTTTTAGTTTTTAATAGTTTATTCATAATATTTATTTTTTTCGTGTGTTTATTTTAAAAGAGTTCCGTTTGCCTTTTTGTAATCAATTTTTGCAATTATTAATTCGTACACTGCATTAAAATAATTAATTTCTGCTTCGCGAATACTTGCTTGGGCATTTACAATTTCTAAATTGCTTCCAACGCCTTGCTCCAATTTTTTTTGCGATACCTCGTAAATATGTTTTGCCAATAGCATATTTCGCTCATTATTTTTTAATGTTTTTATTGCGTTGTTAAAGGTAATAGCGGCAATGCTCGACTCTAATTGTGCAGCTAATTCGAGGTTTTTAAGAGTATATATATTTTTTTGAAGGGTAATTTTAGCTTGCTGAATTTTGTAATGTCGTTGCAAGCCATCAAAAATGTTAAGGTTGGCAGTTATTCCTATTAATGAAATAGGATACCACTGTTTTACAGCATTAGTTTTATCAGACTCAAAAATATTAGCATTAGGTCTAATTGTATTATATTGGTACGAACCATACGCAGCTATTGTAGGTAAATAGCCCCATTTAAGGCGTTTTACATCAATACCCAATAAGGTTTGTTGGGCAGTAAGCAATTGGTAATCTTCGCGCTTCGAAAAATCAGAACTGTTTACGCTTACATCTTGTTTTAAATCTTCGGTTAAATTTAAGCTATCGGTTAAAACTATTGCTTCGTTTATTTTATAACCAATTTGAAACTTTAATAAATTTTCGCCAACACCAATTAGTTCAGTTACTTTTTCTTTTTCAATGGCAAGATTATTACTGGTAACTTCCAATCTTTCTACATCAATTAACTCAACCAAACCTTGTTTATTGTATGCTTTTAAATCACTTAACGATTTATCTAATTTAGTTATGTTGGCATCAATTAATTTTAATCGTTCTTTGTTTATTAAAACGCCATAGTACGCTTTAGAAACTTGCGAAATTAATTCGGTTTTGCTACGTTGAGCACTTATTTTAGATAAGGCAACATATTCTTTTGCGGCTTTTAAACCAAATAAATAATCGGCACTAAATAGTAGTTGAGATGCACTAAAACCAGCTGTAGCACTATATTTTAAACCAAAACTTACCGTATTGTAAACAGTACCTTTTGGAATAGTGGGGTTAAAGGCAGATGCATCTATTATACTAACCGGAATATTAAAATAATCTTTAAAGTCGAAACTACCTGTAATTTGTGGTAAGCCTAAGCCTGTAATTTCATTTTTTTTGTAAACTGCAAGTTTTATATCTTCGTTAGCGATTAAATAATTTGGGCTATTTTTTATAGAATAGTCAATAGCTTGCTGGAGAGAAAATGAATTGTTTTGTTGCTGGGCATTTGCAAATCCACACATTAAAATGAGAGTGGAAATAATTATTTTTTTTAGAGTCATATATTTTTGTTAGTTGTTAGAGTTTGATCAATAGTCATTTAAGCCTTAATTATTAATCTTCTTCAATATTTTTATATTTATTAATTAATTTATGTCCTTTTAAAGTACACACGCCGTACAAAAAATGCTCCGTAAGTGCTAATTGCACATCTACTACATTAAATTGATCGTGTGGAAACATTTCGCCACGCATAGCTTGTTCAACCATTTCTACACGCATACGGGTTAAAATTTTAATATTAATATCTTTACGAATAAAGCCTTCTACTTGTCCACGTTTTAAAGAAGATTCAACCATCTTAGAAATAAAAGACGATTTAAAATCTTGAAAAACACGCCAAGTTTGTGGATGAAACTTGTGTAATTCGTAAAATAAAATTGGATTAATACGTTGAAACATTTCACGCATTTCATCCATCATTTTTAATACTTCTTCTACTACATTTTTAGAGGCATCTTTAGCTTTATTAATACGGCATTTATCATTTTCAAGGGTATGAAGCATAAGCGAGTGTACCACCTCATCTTTATCTTTAAAAAATTGGTATATTGTTTTTTTACTGATGGAAAGGTGACGCGCAATTTCATCCATGGTAATATTTTTAATACCATATTTAAAAAATAGTTCTTCAACACCTTTTAATATTTTTTCTTTACTTTCCATTTTTCAGGCACAAAACTATGGAAACTTTTTTTGTATTACAAGTTTTCTTTTAAAATAATTTAAAAATATTTTTTGCATATTTACAACCTACAAATGATTGACCAAAAACATAGCCCTTGGCAAAAGTTTACCACGAGTTTAAAAAACAGGTATCGCCTAGTTATTTTAAACGATACTACTTTTGGCGAACGTTTTGCGTTAAGGTTATCTCCTTTGGGCTTAATAATAGGCATTGCAGCCCTAACTATTATTATGACTTGCCTAGTAATTAGTTTAGTTGCCTTTACGCCCTTACGAGAGTATATACCAGGATATGGGAATGTGGCTGAGAGACGATTAATTATCAACTTAAGTAGCCGAGCCGATTCCTTAAACCAAGTTTTAAGTTCAAGAGATAGTTATATGAATAGTATTTTAAACGTTTTAAACGGAAAAATTGAACCAAAACCCGAAAAACCAAAAAAAGATACAACTGGTAAGTATAAAAATACCAATACAAATCCTACAAAAAGTGATGTGGAATTTAGAAACGAATACGAAAAAAATAAACAATTGGGTGTAGCATTAATATTAAACCCCAAACTAAAAGGTTTAGTAGATTTAATATTTTTTTCTCCTGTAAAGGGCTTTATTACTTCCTCTTACAATATTAGTGAAGAACATTACGGCATAGATTTAGTAACTAAAGAAGATGAATTTATTAAAAGTACTTTAGATGGAACTGTAGTATTTACAGGATTTTCAAACGAAGATGGGTATGTTATACATATACAACATAGTAATAATATTGTAAGTATATACAAACATTGTTCAGATTTACTAAAGCACATTGGCGATAGGGTAAAATCGGGTGAAGCGATTGCCATCGTTGGTAATACTGGTCAAAAAAGCAAAGGTCCACATTTACATTTTGAGCTGTGGTATAATGGCATACCCATAAATCCACAAGAGGTTGTTTTGTTTTAGGCAAATTTAAATTTAGAAAATAAAAAAGAAAGCCACTGACGTTGAGTAATGGCTGATTGATTATTTATTTTTTTTGTAAACTAAATCAATCATCGTTTGGTTTTTGCGATAAACATCAATAAACAATTGTAGTTTATGTTTATCATCCACCGCAGCAGTATAATACCTCACATATAGTTGCAAAGGTTTTCGTAAATTAATTTGCTGTTGTATTGGGCGTGCAAAGTATGCGTTTAAGGTGTCATAAGGTAATTTTAAGGTATCTTCTCTAATTAAAAAGCGAGCTAAATCTACAAATTTTTCTAACCTAATACAGCCGTGGCTTTGGTAACGGTAAAAAGTTTTAAAATAACGTTTGCTATTAGTATCGTGTAAATACACACCATATTTATTATTAAAGTTAAATTTACAAATACCCAAACTGTTTTCATTACCAATACGTTGCCTAAACTTTACAGGCAAATAGCCTTTGTTAAATTTTTTCCAATTTAGTTTACCAAGGTTAGTTACCACTTCGCCTTTACTATTAATTACTTCAAAGTTTTTTTTATGAATATAATTGGTATCGCGCTGCACCATGGGTAAAATTTCTTTCCAAGCAATGGTATATGGCACGCTCCAATAAGGGTAAATCATCATGTAATTAATTTTACTTTTTAATGTTGGCGTTTGATTTTCGGGTTTACCTACTACTACTTTACTATTTAAAACAAGGGTATCTTCTTTGTGTTTTTTATCCCATTCCCACACATTTAGTTCGGCACTTGGTATATTTACAATAGCATACTTTTCGGCATATTTTGTAGGTTCCCAACGCCAATGCTCTAAAGCCATTTCCATTTGCCTAATAGTAGTTTCTTTATCCATAGCCAAGGCTTGTTTGGTGTATTTGCCAAGTTTACCATCGGGCTCTAAATTAAATTGTTGTTGAAATAATTTTATGGCCTTTGCTAATTTTAAGCTATCGTTTATTTTTAAAGTATCGTTATAAAAGCCAGTATTTATAAGGCGTTGTTTTAAATTTTGTTTAAGTTGTAGAGTGTCTTTTATATTTGTAAACGAAATACTATCCCAATTTAGTTTTTCGTTTTCTTTAATATAATTTACTAATGCTTTCTTTAAAAAATGATAACCCTGGTGTTTGGGTTCTAACGAATCAAAAGCTTTGTAGATGTTTTTAGTTTGTAAACCCATTTTTAAAATAGCAACCCAATTGGTATCTAATTTTTTCGGATTCCATTCTAACAAAATAGTATCGACACTAAAACGCCCTTTGTTTAAGTGTGCGCCAAATTTTAAATATGCATCGGTAAACAACACCTCGGCGGTAGCAATAGCACTGGCATTATAAACGCTATCTTTTTTATTAAAAAAATTAGAGGTTAATATTTGTAAATTTTTAAAATGATAATCGTTACTATACAAACCATAATTACGGGCATTTTTAATTGCAGAGAATAAAGTATCGCCTAAGGCTGATAATTTACCTTTATCCGAAAAAATTAACTCCATATTTGGCTTTAGTTTTGTAAAAAACGGAAAAGTAATTAACGAATCGGTATTTAAAATTAATATGCTATCGTTTTTATTATTAAAATAAATTTGAGCTAATAGCTTTGTAACCTCGGCATTTACGTTTTGAGCCTGCTTAACTTCTACTTTATTAATTTCTGTTTTTTTATCGTTATGACACGAAAATAAATAAAAGCATAGAAATATTAAGGTAACTTTTTTCAAAAAAATGTAGGTTCAAATCCAAATCAAATATAATAAATCTAAACTAATGTTTAGATGAATATTATCTTAAAGTAGCCACTCTTTATACAATAACAAAAAAGAAAATTAAACACTAAAAAAATTATAATTCTACAAAACACAATTCTTCCCACTTTTTTTCAAATTTAAGTATCGAAAAACCTTTGCAATTAAACGAGTTTATAAATGATTTAGTTATAAATTGGGTTTGTAACTCATAAAATAAAGGTTTTTTTAAATCTCTAAAGGCAATGGTTACATGTGGGTAAAAGCCACGTAAATCGTTAATTTCGTTTAATAGTTTTAATTTGTTTTGTGAAAATATTTTTAATTTTTGATATAATTCATTTAAAATTTCGTTTTTTACAACATCAATATAAATTACCCTGGGTTCAAAAAAATTATAGTTTTTTAACGCGATGCTAAATTGTGGTTTAAAAGCAAAAGTTTTTAAAGTTTCTATCAGCAAAGCTTCTTTTTCTTCCTTCCAAACAAAAGGGCGGTGTAGCGTAATATGGCCAGGGCTTAGCAAAGCGCCCCTTAAATTATAGCGTGTAAATAAATCATTTTTTATTGCCTCCACCTCGTTTAAAATAGGTTGGGGTAAAATTATGGCTATAAAGTATTTTTTATTCAATGCTAATAGGCTTAAAAACATCGGTAAATTATGCTATTTTTGTGACAATTTAATACATTTTATGCAAATTATTATTCCAATGGCAGGTAAGGGTAAACGCATGCGCCCTCACACCCTTACTACTGCAAAACCTTTAATAGCAGTGGGTGGAAAGCCCATTGTACAGCGTTTAGTTGAAGATATTACAAAAGTTTGTGGCCAAAAAGTTACCGAAATAGCATTTGTAATTGCCCCCGATTTTGGCACCGAAGTTGAACAGCATTTAATACAAGTAGCCCAAAACCAAGGCGCTAAGGGCAGTATTTATTACCAAGATAAAGCTCTTGGCACAGCCCACGCTATTATGTGTGCTAAAAATGCTATTAAAGGCAAAACAGTAGTAGCCTTTGCCGATACGCTTTTTAAAGCCGATTTTGTTATGGATACAGAGCAAGAAGGTGTTATTTGGGTTCAAAAAATTGAAAACCCAAGCCAATTTGGCGTGGTAAAAATAAATGCAAATAATATTATTACCGATTTTATTGAAAAGCCACAAACCTTTGTAAGCGACTTAGCAATTATTGGCATTTACTATTTTAAAGATGGCGATTACCTAAAAAGTGAATTACAATATTTATTAGATAATAACATAACCGAAAAAGGAGAGTACCAATTAACCAATGCTTTAGAAAACATGAAAGCTAAAGGCACTAAATTTACCCCTGGGCAAGTTACTGAGTGGTTAGATTGCGGTAATAAAGATGCGACCGTTTACACCAACCAACGTGTGTTAGAGTTTGATAAAGGCAAGCCTAACTTAAAAGGCACAAATATTAAAAATACAAATAGCAAAATTATTGAACCTTGTTTTATAGGCAATGATGTAGTATTAGAAAACTGCATTATAGGGCCTCACGTAAGTATTGGCGCTAATAGTACCTTGGTAAATAGCATAGTTAAAAATTCAATTATTCAAACCGATGCTAAAATTAGTAACGCCAACATTGCAGATAGTATGCTAGGCGCAGGTGCCCAAGTAGTGGGTAAAGCATTAAATTTAAGTATTAGCGATTATACCCAAATTGTTGCGTAAAATTTTAAAATATATTTTAATACTACTGGCATCTTGCGGTTTGGTATATTTTTTATTTTCATGTAAAAGTAAAAAGCAAACTAAAACAGCCGATTATAAGTTAGAACAACTTGCAAATGGCACAAACCCAAACCAAGTGCAGTTTGCAGGTATGTATATTGATGGCTGTTCGGCCCGAATGAAAGGCAACTTACAGGAAGCCTTAAAACTTTTTTTAGAATGTAAAAAAATAGATCCAAGTAGTGTACCTGTGAAGTTTGAATTAGCAACAATTTATAAATTACTAGGCAACACTCCATTAGCTGTTGAAAATGCCAAAATTTGCGCCGAATCAAATACAAAAAACGAATGGTATCAATTACTTTTAATAGAATGTTATAATACCTCAAAACAATATGCTTTAGCAGTAAAATTACAAGAAAATTTAGTAAAAAATTTTCCAACAAGTACTGAGTTTAAAGAAGATTTAGCCATTCAATACTCATTGCTAGGCCAATACGATAAAGCTTATAAAATTTATGACGATTTAGAAAAAACGTATGGCACAAACGAACAACTTACACTTAATAAAATAAAATTATTAAAAGGGCAAAAAAAAGTAAAAGAAGCTGAAATAGAATTACTAAAATTAAGTGCCTCAAGCCCCACCGAAGCAAGATACTACGCCTACCTTGCCGAGTTATACGACGAACAACACAACACTGCTAAAACAAAAGAAATGTATGATAAAATTGCAGAAGTTGACCCCAACAACCCAACCGTAAATTTAGCCTTAAGCGATTATTACAACTCTATAAACAAACCCAACGAAGCCTTTAATTGTTTAAAAAAAGCGTTTCAAAATCCTGATTTAGATATAGGTACAAAAGCAAATATTGCGTTTTCGTATTACAAACGTGCCGAAAGTAGCCCTGAATCTAATTACAAAAACGAAGGCTTTGAATTGGCAAAACTATTTTTACAAACCAATCCGCAAAGCCCCGAAGCAAATGGTGTGTATGCCGATTTTTTGATGTTAGACAATAAAACTAGCGAAGCGGCAAATTATTATTACAAATCGGCAATAAATGAAAAAAGCGATTTTAGAATTTGGAATCAACTCCTTTTTTTATATTCCGACTTAAAACAATACGACTCCTTAGAACGCGTCAGTTATAAAGCTATGGAATTGTTTCCGAGCCAGCCCACTACTTATTTTTTTAATGGAATAGCTAATAAAGAATTACACAATTTTAAAAAATCTGCACAATCTTTAAAAGATGGTTTAGAATTTATTATTGATAACAAAATACAATTGATGCAATTTTTAAGCAATTTAGGAGATGTGTATAATTATACAAAAGATTTTCAAAAGTCGGATAAGGCCTTTGAGGACGCGCTAAAAATAGATGCCGATAATACGTATGTATTAAATAATTATGCCTACTATTTATCGCTTAGAAATGAGAATTTAGATAAAGCCGAAAAATTTTCAAAAAAAACAAACGATTTACAACCAAACAATCGCAACTATATGGATACCTATGGTTGGATATTGTTTCAACAAAAAAAATACAAAGATGCTGAACTTTGGTTAGGTAATGCCACAAAAATGGGCCCTAAAAACCCTAATATTATTGAGCATTATGGCGATGTGTTATTTAAACTTAATAAATTAGAAGAAGCTCTAATTCAATGGAATAATGCAAAACAAGCTGGAGGAGCCTCAGAAAGCTTACTTAGAAAAATAAAGGAAAAAAAATTAAATGATTAAGTTCTTACAAATAAATACAATTTTTAAAATTTGCTTATGTTTTAGTGTAACCACTTTTGCTTTATTCTCCTGTAAGCATAAAAAGAAAATTTTAAAAACCGAAAATTTACCCATTTCTAGTTCTGATAGTACAAACAATAAATGTCGTTTAGATTTTAAAAGTTCAAAAACATTAACCAAACATGTAAAAGAAAACGAGTTGCAATACAATTGGCTATTTTTAAAAGCCAACGTAAACACTCTATTTGAAGGCGAGGAAAAGAGTTTTGATGCCAAAGTAAAATTAAAAAAAGATAGCATCATGCTTATTACGATTGAACTGTTAACTATTGATTTTGCTAAAGTATTAATTACAAAAGACTCTATTAAAATGGTAGATTACTATCATAAGCAATATTTTAAAGGCGATTTTAATTTTATAAATAACCTTTTAAATGCCGATTTAGATTTTAATGTCATACAATCTGTAATAATTGGAAACAGCGCTGAGTTTAGCGAAGATGACGAAAAGCTAAAACCTGTAACCGATCGTGCAAATTGCCATTATATATTAAGTACCGAACGCAAACGTCGCTTACATCGTATAGAAAAAGGAGAAATTGAACTTAAAAAAGCATTACAAATAATAACTTTAAACCCCGATAATTATAAAATTATTAAAAATGAATTTATTGAGCCAAGCGCAAATCGTAGTTTTATTGCCAGCTACAGCGATTTTAAAATTAAAGATAGTGTTTATGCACCATACACTGTTGATATTGATATAAAGGCAGAGAAGAATATGAACATTAAAATTGAGTATGTTCGTATTGAGAAAAACAAACCTCAAAAAATTAACTTTAATATCCCAAAAAGTTATGAGCCTATTAAAATACAACAAAAACAAAATTAGCTACTTTTTAGTAGTTATATGTTTATTTGTATGCTCTCAAGCCCTTTATTCGCAAGGAACAAACAAAAATCCTAAAAAAGATTTAGAAAATAAAAAAAAACGCATTAACGACGAAATTAATGAAATAAACTCGCTATTAAATGAAACCAAAGCCAACAAAAAATCAAGTATTGGGGCTTTGGTTAACATTAATATGAAGTTAGAAAAACGCCAAGATTTAATAAATACGATAAATGCCGAAATTAACGAAATTACAAAAGAGATAAAACAAAACGAAACCAAAACCAATTTATTAAAAGGAAACTTACAAAAATTAAAAACCGAATATGCAAAAATGATTGTGTTTGCTCAACGCAATCAAGATTCTTACAGCAAATTAATGTTTATTTTTTCGGCAAGTAATTTTAATCAAGCTTATGCACGCCTAAAATATATGCAACAGTATGGCGAGTTTCGAAAAAAACAAGCCATAGAAATAATTAATACACAATCAAGCGTATTAGCTAACCTAAATGAATTAAAAGAACAGCGCCACGAAAAAAATGTATTATTAGGAAATGAGGAAGAGGAAAAACAAAACCTTAGTTCCGAAAAAAACCAACAAGAACAGGTATTAACAGAACTTCAACAAAAAGAAAAAGGATTAAAACAAGAATTAGAAAAAAAGAAACAAGATGCCATTCAATTACAATTAGCCATTAAAAAATTAATAGCAGATGAAATAAAACGCAAATTAGAAGAAGCAGAAAAATCAAATGCCACAGCACTTGCCAATAAAAAAGCTAAAGCCGACGCTGAAAAACAAAAAAACAAAAAAGATAAAAAAGATAAAAAGGACAAGACTGATAAAAATAATTTACCCGAAAAAAATGATAACAACAATATCAACGTTAAAGTAGATAAAAAAGAAACCATTGAAATACCAGAATTAAATGAAGCGGCCGAAGCTCTGAGTGTTGATTTTGCAAACAACCGCGGTAAATTGCCATGGCCAGTTGTAAAAGGTGTAATTTGCGAAGGGTATGGCGAGCATGAACATCCTGCCATTAAAGGATTTATGATGTTTAATAATGGTGTTGAAATTTGTGCCACAAAAGGCATGCAAGCAAGGGCTGTATTTGATGGTGAAGTAACAGGAATAGCCATTTCGCCTACTGGTGGTAAATTAGTAATTATTAGGCATGGCGAATACCTAAGCGTTTATAGTAATTTAAGCGATGTAATAGTAAAAACTGGGCAAAAAATTACAGTTAAACAAACCATTGGCACTGTAATGTATAACGAAGATGAGGGTAAAACAAGTATGAATTTACAGATTTGGAAAGGACAAAAAACAATGGACCCAAGTGGTTGGCTATATGGTGTAAGGTAAAACTGAAATAATTTAATTTTGTATTATTTATATGTATCCAATAAATAAATTAAACTCCCAATAGCAGCTGCACCCAGCTCTAATTCACGTTTATTTATTTTATCAAAAGTATCTTGTGCCGTGTGATGAATATCAAAATAGCGTTGCGTATCGGGTTCAAAACCAATACAAGGCACACCTTGTTTTTCTAAATCAATTAAATCAGCTCCACCCCCACCCTTTTCGATTTTCTGTATAAGGTAGGGTTCAAATAAATGTTTCCATGTTATAGCCAAGTTATACAAACCATTTGTGGTATCCACTCCAAAACCACGGGGGGTGTATCCTCCAGCATCTGTTTCAATAGCCGCAATATGTTTTTCGTTATTATCTTTAGTAAATTTGGCATAAGCAGCTCCGCCCGCTAAACCATTTTCTTCGTTCATAAAAGCTACGGCTCTTATACTATGTTTAGGCTTTATGCCCATGCCTTTATACATGGCTAAAATATCAATACTTTGTACCACACCAGCACCATCATCGTGTGCGCCTTGTCCATTATCCCAACTATCCAAATGTCCGCCAGTAATAATAAATTGGTTTGGCTTTTGGCTGCCAGTAATTTGGCCTACCACATTGTATGATAAAACATCGGGTAATTTTTCGCAATGGGTTTCAATGTATAACTGTAAACCGTTATCTTTTATTAAGGCATCGTGCAATACATCTGCAGCTTTATAACTAATTGCTAATGTTGTAATTTTTGTTTTACAAATAGTAGTGTCGTAATTCATATTGCCAGTGTGTGGTTCATCGTCTGCTACTGAAGTCATACTTCTAACTATACTTGCTACAGCGCCATATTTTGCAGCATAACTAGCGCCTTTACTACGGTATTTTACTGTTTCGCCGTAGGCAGTACCCGTTTTAACATGAGTTTGGTTAAAAAATACATTGTAAAAAATAATGTTTCCTTTAATTACTTTTTCTCCTAATTGTTCTAATTCTTCAAAACTTTTAACCTCAATTACTTTTGCTATAACGCCTTTGTTACCTGTACCCACAGAGCTTCCGAGCGCAATGCAATTTAAAGATATATTTAATTTTAATTTAGTAGATGTTAAAGTACATATTTCTTTTTTGCCACGCACCCAATGTGGTACCATACAAGCTTGTAAAATAACTGTATCAGCCCCTGCAGCATACATTGCTTTTTTTGCCCAAATTACCGCATCTGCTGCTTTTTGGCTACCACTTAAACGACCGCCAATTTTTGTAGCTAAATAATCTAAATTACTATATGCTGTACTTTTAGTTAAATAAAAATTGTAAATAGCACGAAGAGCAACTGAATCTTGGTTTTGAGCTTTTGTAAACGAATAAATCATTATACAAAAAATAATTTTTTTCATCATTTAATAATTATTTGATTAACTAATTTGTAGCCACAATATTTATTGATGGCAGTAACTATGGTTTCTTTTTTAAAGGATAGTTCGTGTTTTAAAGCCGCAGAATTGAGTGTTACAAAAATTAAATCATCGTTAAAATAAACTTCGCTAGTGCTATTTGCAATGATATCTCCTACAATATCTTTCCAATTATTTTTAATTGCAAATTGCGATATTTTAACGTCTAATTTTTCTTGTTTAAACAGTTGGTTAATAGCATCCCCTAATTTTATGAGGTTTGTCTTCCTTCTCATTATGGTGTTTTTCTTTCAAATACTAACACATAACTTGGCGTTTTAGGTTGGTAATTTAAGGCGGCTTCTTTCCAAGTATAAGTACTCATTTGCCCGTCGGCCATTTCAACCACACCTACTACTTTGTAATTTTCGGCAATGTATTTATTAGCCCATTCAAACACATATTTATCTGTATTTGGTTGCACTA
>JANYEQ010000086.1 GCA_025363015.1 Bacteroidota bacterium | reverse complement strand
GATTAGAATAATGATTATTGTCCAAATTATTTTCTGCATTTTGTCTACCGGAATGTCTGTCCGCTGTATTGGTTATAACTAGTATATACGCGCCATAAAGTCACCACAATCTATACTGTTTTGGGCAGACTGTGGTGACTTTATCACACGTTTTAATTTTATTATGATTTTACTATTCATTTGTTTTTTATTGCTTCGCCACCTCAGTCACATTTATTAACCAAGTATAAATTAAAATTAAAATTAATTAAAAAGTATCAAAGGGACTAATTATTTTTTGTAATTGTTTATTACTTACATGGGTATAAATTTCGGTTGTTTTACTACTACTATGCCCCAATAATTCTTGTATGTAACGCAAATCAGTTCCATTTTCTAATAAATGCGTAGCATAGCTGTGCCTTAACCAATGCAGGGTAGCTGGTTTTGTAATATTACTTTTTTGCAATGCTTGTTTAAATACATTTTGCAAACTACGTTCATCGTATGTGCCAGTGCCATCTTGCCCCTCAAATACCCACTGCTTTGGTTTGTGCACCTGATAATAGCTATGTAGCATGGCTGCTATTTTTGGCGATAGGGGTACAATTCTATCTTTTTTACCTTTTGCTTGCCGTATTAATATTATGCCTCGTTGCTCACTAATGTCGGCTATTTTTAAATTTAAAAGTTCGCCTCGGCGCAAACCACAGCTATAAATTAAACTTAACATGGTTTTATGTTTTAAATTATTTAAAGCATTTAATATGGCCTTTACCTCTTCTTTACTTAATACATTGGGCAATTGTTTTTCGCGCTTTGGGCGGTGTACTAATTCGGGCTGTAATTGTTTGTATTGCATAGTGCTATAGAATAATTTAACGGCGTTTACTATTTGGTTTTGAAAGGAGCTAGATAGTTTTTGATCTAAAATATAGGCGTTATTAAATTCAATTAAATGTTGGTTTGTAATTTCAGTGCTATTTATATTGTTGTAGTAGCGCAAAAAAAGTTTTAAGGCATCCACATAGGTATCAATAGTGTTTGGGCTGTAACGTTTGCTTTTCATATACTGCCTAAAGGTGTTTACTTCTTCTAATTTTTGGGTACTCAGTTCTGCTAGTACAACACCTGATTCTACTTTTAGTTTTAGGTGTAAAGGCGCAGCTAAGTTTTGTACCTGTGGTTTGCTATTTTTTAAAGCTTTATAATCTATATAGGCATAATTATTTAATGCATGGCAAATTATCTCTACCGTATTGCCCGCATAAGGTAAATACCAAGCACCATGCGTTTTACTATAATTTAAATGTGGCAATTGCCTTACTAATTTATATAATGCTAAGTTTTTATCAAACTCAAGCTTTATAATGCTTTGGTTTTTATGAACCACATTGGTAAGTTTTACTATTGGTTTTTGCATATTCAAAATTACTTAATTTTGTAGTAATTAATTGCTACAAATTATAGTAAATTAAACAATTTATTTTGTAAAATTTGTTTGCTAAAACAAAATGCCCTAAACAAATGAATGTTTAAGGCATTTTACAAATGGGGGTAAAATTTTTTACAGCACTATTTCGTCTAAATCTTTATTAAAAAATTTAAATTCCATAAAACCGTAGCTTGCCATGGGTTGTATTTTTATTTTTTGTTTTAATTCAAAATACCATTTCCATTGTTTACTGCGCAAAAAACCACCTTTGGTAATAAAGGCTTCAATGTATGGGTGTACGTTTAGGGTAATATTTTTTTGGTTTTGTTCTTTAACAATAAAGCGTAGGGTATTTTCTATTTGATCGACAAATAACAGGCTGGGTTGCACCTTGCCAGTACCAGCACAACTTGGGCAGGTTTCTAAAACCTCTACATTCACCTCGGGGCGTAAGCGCTGGCGGGTAATTTGTATTAAGCCAAATTTGCTTGGGGGCAATATGTTATGCTTTGCCCTATCGCTTTTCATTTCTTCTTTTAACTTTTCGTATAAAAGTTTGCGGTTATCGGCATTGTGTAAATCAATAAAATCTACTACAATAATACCGCCCATATCGCGTAACTTTAATTGACGGGCTACTTCCACAGCACTTTCTAAGTTTACTTCAAGGGCATTTTCTTCTTGGCTACTTTCACTTTTAGATCGGTTACCACTGTTAACATCAAACACGTGAAGTGCCTCAGTATGCTCAACAACAAGGTAAGCTCCGCTTTTTAGGTGTACTGTTTTGCCAAATAAACTTTTAATTTGTTTTTCAATACTATAGGCATCAAAAATGGGTATTTTGCCAGTGTAAAGTTTTAGTATATCTACCTTATCGGGGGCAATGGCTTTTATATAAATTTTTAAATCGTCGTAAACTTTTTGGTCGTTTACGTGTATGGCGTTAAACGATGCGTTTAAAAAATCGCGTAAAATGGTATTTGTTCTATCGCCCTCGCCTAATACGCGCATGGGTGGTTGCGATGTTTTTATGGCGTTAAAGCATTCGTCCCAACGTTTGGTAAGTTCTTTTAAATCGTTTTCTAGTTCGGCTACGGTTTGGCCTTCGGCTACGGTGCGAACTATAACGCCAAAGTTTTTTGGCTTAATAGATTGCATTAATTGTTTTAAACGATTTTTTTCATCAAAGTTTCTAATTTTAGATGAAACGGATATTTTATCGGCAAAGGGTATTAATACTAAGTAACGGCCTGCTAAACTAATTTCGGTAGTAATGCGAGGGCCTTTGGCACTAATAGGTTCTTTAGCTACTTGAACCAATACGTTTTGCCCTGATTTTATAACTTCGTTAATTTTGCCATCTTTTTTTATATCGGGCTCATTTTTAAAGTACATGAGGTTACTGGCATTTTGTTTGCCATTTTGCACAGTTTCTACATATTTAATAAATGAGTTGGCTTGTGGGCCTAAATCTAAATAATGTAAAAATGCATCTTTTTCGTAGCCTACATCAACAAATGCGGCATTTAAGCCAGTCATTACTTTTTTGGCTTTTCCTAAATAAATATCGCCTACCGAAAACTGAGAGTTATTTTTTTCGCGATGCAATTCTACCAAACGTTTATCGTTAAGTAGGGCAATTACAACTTCGTTAGGCGTAGAATTAATGATAAGTTCTTGATTCACGCTTTTTAATATTTAAGGCATTTATTAGTATAAATGCGTAGTTTGTATATGCACTTTTTAGGGTGCTAAATTTTTAATGCTATTAATGCACAAATAAGGCGCTAATAAGCTAGTGTACCCTTACTAATTTTTGCAATTAGTGGTAAATAACTGTAACGGAATAAGATGTATAATCTCTTCCGTTACAGTTTAGTTTTACAAAAAATAGTTAGTTAACTAATTATTTTTTCTTATGACGATTTTTACGTAAACGTTTTTTGCGTTTATGTGTCGCCATTTTATGTCTTTTTCTTTTTTTTCCGCTTGGCATAAAATTTAAATTTTAATGGTTAATAATTTTATTTAGTTTTTAATTGTTGTATGTATTTTGTAATTTCTAATTTGGCAGTAATATCGTTAGTTTTAGCGGCATACTTTTCTAAAACGTCAATGGTTTTTGATATGTTTTGTTGTTGTTCATATATATCTGCTAAATATAAATAAACAGCAACGTTTGTACTATCTAATTGCAATATTTTAGTGTAACGGTAAATGGCTTTATCTATTTGTCCGCTTTTTACCGAAAATGCTGCAAAAACAGTTTGTAGTTTTACATTGTTACTATCTGTTTTTTCTATTTGTTTTAAAAGTGTAACTCCTTCCATGGGGTTATTCGTTCCTTCAACAAAGCAACTTGCATACATAATTTTAGCATCAACGTTGTTAGGTTCTAATTTTAAACCTTTATTAAAACATCGCATAGCACATTGGTACAAAATGGGCGCTTCTTTTTCATCTTCGGAAAACTGTACGGCATAATAATAGCGATTACCTGCTTTAAACCAATTGCTGGCAGTGGCTGTTTTTTTTGCTATTTCTTCGGTGTAATACGAAGCAATGTCAGGGCGTTTTTGTTTATCCCAAAAAGCAATAGTACTATCGTAATTTTTAAGTGCTACTAATTTATTAATGTTTAGTTTTTTTTGAGGCTCTAAGTTTTTTAGGGCTAAATTAACATACACATCAATAGTGGCATCAAAATTAGTAATGGCTGATTGACGATTGACAATTGATGTGTCATCACTTGACTTGGGTGCAATTTTTGGTGCAATAAATAAAAGAACGAATAGTATTAACGCTGCTAAAACTAAAATTACTTGTGTTTTTTTAGCGCTCATTTTTTGTTTTTAATCAATATTTTTAACGGGTTCGGCAGTTTTTACATTACGCTTTACTCTATCAGCAAATGTTTTAGCAGCTTTAAAGGCAGGTATATAATGTGCTGGTATTACAACAGTAGTATTTTTGCTAATGTTACGTCCTATTTTTTCGGCACGTTTTTTTACTACAAAAGTACCAAAGCCTCTTAAATATACATTTTTGCCATCAATCATTGAGTTACGAATGGTTTTCATAAATGCCTCAACAGTAGCTTGCACTGCCATTTTTTCTATACCGGTTTTTTCGGCTATTTCGTTTACTATATCTGCCTTTGTCATTTTTACAATTTGTTTAAAATCAATTAATTGTATTTTAAAACGGGGTGCAAATATAGTATATAATTTGTAATACAACCTATTTTTTTTAAAAAAATTAAAAGAGTAAATAATATCAAAAAAATTAACATTTAGTTTTTATAATTTAACATTGTACCAATCTATTCTTAGGGTATTAATAACTTTTACTTAATTTTTAATAATTAAATTTTAATAAGCCTTGCAATTAGTGTATTTTTAACGTTTACTTACATGGAAAATTTTATTGTATCGGCACGAAAGTATAGGCCCCAATTGTTTAATACGGTTGTTGGGCAAAGCCATATTACCAATACTTTAAAAAATGCCATTGTAAATAATCAACTCGCCCAAGCTTATTTATTTTGTGGGCCACGTGGTGTAGGTAAAACAACTTGTGCGCGTATTTTTGCTAAAACTATTAATTGCACAAACGTTGCTAATGGCGAGGCTTGCGATACATGCGAGTCCTGCCAATCGTTTAACTCAGGTGCATCCTTAAATGTTTATGAATTAGATGGTGCCAGTAATAACTCGGTAGAAGATATTCGTAATTTGGTAGATCAAGTGCGCTTTGCCCCACAATTGGGCGAGTACAAGGTGTATATTATTGATGAGGTGCACATGCTGAGTACCGCCGCTTTTAATGCTTTTTTAAAAACTTTAGAAGAACCACCAAAACATGCTAAATTTATTTTAGCCACTACGGAAAAGCATAAAATAATACCAACCATACTATCGCGTTGCCAAGTTTTTAATTTTAACCGTATTAAAACCGAAGATATTAGTGGGCATTTAGCATTTATGGCGAAAGAAGAAAACGTAAGTTTTGAACAAGAAGCTTTAGATATTATTGCTCAAAAAGCCGATGGTGGCTTACGCGATGCCTGTTCAATATTTGATCAAATGGTGGCTTTTAGTGGCAATCATTTAACCTATAAACAAGTTGTAGAGAATTTACATGTTTTAGATTACGATTATTACTTTAAAATAGTGGATGCATTTTTAGAGCAAGGTTTACCTACTATTATGCTAACCTTTAACGAAATTCTTTCGCAAGGGTTTGACGGACACAATTTTTTAATTGGTTTGGGCGAACATTTACGAAACCTTTTAGTAAGTATAGATGCACAAACAACCTCATTACTTGAAGTAAGTGAAACTTTAAAAAAACGCTACACCGAGCAATCGCTAAAATGTAATGTAAATTTTTTACTAAAAGCATTGGCCTTAATTAGTAAAACCGATGTAAATTATAAAAGTGCAAAAAACCAACGGCTATTAGTAGAAATGGCATTAATGCAACTTACTTTTTTAACCGCACCTATAGATGCGGAAAAAAAAAATGAGTTAAACCAAATTAATACAGAGGCATCCTTTAGCCCATCTTCGGCCAACCAACAAATAATTCAAAAAATAAATACATTACAAGAACCTGAAATTAAATTTGCCACCAAACCAAGTTTAGCGTTTAACCAATTAAATATAAAATCAGAATTTAGCTTAAACGAACTTAAAAACACAATACAAACCAATAGTGTTACAAGTAATACACATCCAACCCAAATTGAGCAAGCTACCTTAACACCACTTACAAATAAAACCCTTCACTTTGATGATGTAAAAGCAGCTATTACTACCTTTGCACAACTTAAAGAAAAAGCAGGACAACGCCATTTAGCCATTACACTAACTACAGCAGGCTTAAGTTTTGAAAATAATATTATTACACTTACTATTAATAACGAAACCCAGCGTGAACAACTACAAAACAGTAAACAACTTTTTTTAGATGAATTGCGTAAACAATTACAAAACAATTTGGTAGGCCTACAAATTGAATTAGAGCAAAATAATGTACAAATAAAAGCTTACAAACCAGCAGATGTGTTTAAAGCCATGGCACAAAAAAACCCAAGCTTATTAGAACTTAAAAAACGTTTTGACTTAGAAATAGATTACTAAATGTATACCATAATATAATTATTAAAAACAACACAATGATTAAACCTAAAGCCATTGCTACACTTGCCCTACTAAATATAATAAGCCTTATTACAGCGCAAACAAAAACTGGTAACCCAGGTGGCAATTCACAGCCCATTACCGATACTAAAAAGGCAAATTTAAATTATGAATATGCTTTAAACGACCCTTTAAACACGCGTATTTATACGCTTAAAAATGGTATGAAAGTATATTTGTCTGTTTACAAAAATGCACCGCGTATTCAAACCTTAATTGCAGTAAAAGCGGGTAGTAAAAACGATCCTTCCAACGCTACAGGCCTTGCTCATTATTTAGAGCACATGGTATTTAAAGGTACAGATGTATATGGCACAAAAGATTTTAAAAAAGAAAGTGTTGAAATAAAAAAAATAGAAAAGTTATACGAAACCTATCGCTTAACAAAAGACGAAGTACAACGAAAAAAAATATACCATCAAATTGATAGCATTAGTGGTGTTGCCGCAAAATACGCTATTGCCAACGAGTACGATAAAATGCTGGCAGGTATTGGAGCTACTGGTACCAATGCTTTTACATCGTTTGACCAAACTGTTTATGTAAACGATATACCAAGCAATCAAATAATTAATTGGTTAAAAATTGAAGCCGAGCGTTTTCGTAAACCCGTGTTGCGCCTATTTCATACCGAATTAGAGGCCGTATATGAAGAAAAAAATAGAGGTTTAGACAGCGACGAAAATAAAGTTTACGAAGCCCTAATGGCTGGTTTATTTAAAAATCATACCTATGGTACCCAAACTACCATTGGTACTATTGATCATTTAAAAAACCCATCAATGGTTGAGATAAATAAATTTTACAATAAATACTATGTGCCCAACAACATGGCCATAATTATGAGTGGCGATTTTGACCCCGATAAAGTGATTATAGATATTGAAAAAAACTTTGGCACCTTTAAACCAAAACCCTACGAAGAATATAAATTTAATACCGAAGCCCCCATTACTCAAAAAATAGTAAAAGAAGTAGTAGGTCCCGATCCTTTGAATGTGAACCTGGCGTGGCACACGGCTGGCGAAGGTACAAAGGATGCCGATATTGGTAACCTAATTGCACTTATGCTTTATAACGGCACCGCAGGTTTGCTAGATTTAAATTTAAACCAAGCCCAAAAAGTATTAAACAGTAACGATATTTTTTATGTGTTAAAAGATTATAGCTTATTTGGTATAACAGGTATGCCTAAAGAAGGGCAGAGCTTAGAAGAAGTTGAACAATTATTACTACAACAATTAGATATTATTAAAAAAGGAAACTTTCCCGATTGGTTATTACAAGCAGTAATTACCGATTTTAAATACAAAAAAACAAAATCGTTAGAAGATAACCAAAGCCGAAGTTTTGAAATGTTGAACTCCTTTATTAACGAACAAAAATGGCAAAACTCAGTAAATACAATTGAACGATTAAGCAAAATTACCAAACAAGAAATTGCTGACTTTGCTACCAAAAATTTTACCGAAACAAATTACGTTGTGGTTTATAAGCGCATTGGCGAAGATAAATCTGTAACAAAAGTTGAAAAACCTGCTATTACGCCAGTAGAGTTAGATAGAGAACATTCATCGCCTTTTGTACAAAACATTGTAAAATCAACCCCAGCTACTATTGAGCCTAAGTTTTTAGATTATGATAAAGATATTTTAAAATCAACCATTAAATCTAACGTTCCATTTTTATACACTAAAAATGTAGAAAATAAATTGTTTCAAATGTATTATAAGTTTGATATGGGAAACAACAACGATAAACTACTAACCATAGCCATTAAATACATTAAATATTTGGCAAGCGAGGATATGAACGCTAACCAATTTAAACAAGAGTTATACAAACTGGGCTCAACCTTTGATATATTTACCGATAACGAAAATACGTGGGTTAGTTTAGAAGGCCTAACCGATAATTTTGATAAAACCGTTCAACTATTTGAAAAAGCACTAGCCAAACCTTTAGTAGAAGAAACCGTTTTAAAAAACCTAATTTCTGATTTTAAAAAAGAACGTAACGATAATAAATTACAAAAGCGTTTAATTTTAAATCGCGCTATGGTTAATTATGTTCGGTATGGCGCTATCAATCCTGTATCAAATGTACTTAGCGATGATGAGTTAAATAAAATTACCACTGCCGATATAAAAAATAAAATAAAATTATTATTTAGCTATGAGCATAAAATTTTATACTATGGCTCAGGCGAAGCAGATGATGTTAAAACCATTTTAAACAGCTACCATACCGTTCCTCAAAAATTAATAGCCGTGCCTACTGCTTTAATTTTTACCGAAAAGCAATTAGATAATACTGTTTATGTGGTAGATTACGATATGAAGCAAGTCGAAATTATGATGTTAAGTAATGGTAGCGCTTTTGATCCAAATCAAGTACCTATAATATTTCTTTACAATGCCTATTTTGGTGGCAATATGAGTGGCGTTGTGTTTCAAGATTTACGCGAATCTAAGGCCTTAGCATACTCTTGCTACTCACGATACAACCAACCAAATAAATTATCTAAAAAATATCTTAATACTTCTTACATTGGTTCGCAAGCTGATAAATTAGCCGATGCCATTAAAGGTATGGGCGATTTATTAAACGAACTGCCACAAGCCGATGCCAGCTTTAATGCAGCAAAAGAATCGTTAATTGCCGAAACCCGCACGCAACGTATTACAAAAGTAGATATTATAATGAATTACTTAGCAGCTCAAGATTTAGGATTAAGCTACGATGTAAGAAAAACTATTTTTGATAAAGCACCAAATTTTACCTTTAACGATGTTAAAAATTTTCATACACAAAATATAAAAGGCAAACCAACTAGCATTTTAGTTTTGGGCAAAAAAGATGGTTTAGATATGAAAGTACTTGAAAAATATGGTACTGTAAAGTTTTTAACGCTAAAGGATGTTTTTGGATACTAAAGAAAGAATGCTGATAACACGATGATTAAGATTAATTATTTTATTTAACACTAATAACTAAGCACTAGTAACTAATTGCTAATGATATCCTTCGAAAATACCGAAAATGCTTTTAAAGCAAAAACAAATTCAGAACTCACACGTTCATACTGGTTATTTAAATTAATTAGTAATCCTTTACTCGTAAAATCAGGGGCTAAGTTCTCCTCATTACTCCTTAACCTTGGGTTTAAAAAAATTATTAAACGAACAATTTTTAAACAATTTGTGGGTGGCGAAAATATTTACGATTGTTCAGAAACAATTGCACAGCTTGCCAAATATAACATTGGCACTATTTTAGATTATAGTGTAGAAGGAAAAGAAAGCGAAACAGATTTTGATAATTGTTTAAACGAAACATTAGAGACAATTAAAAAAGCAAAAAATGATTCTAATATTCCCTTTTGCGTATTTAAAGTTACAGGCTTAGCACGTTTTGATTTATTGGTTAAAAAAAGCGATAAAAACTATACCTTAACTTCTCAAGAAGATACAGAATGGCAAAAAGTAACACACCGTGTTTACACAATTTGTAAAACTGCTTTTGATAGCCAACAAGCTATTTTTATTGATGCTGAAGAAAGTTGGATACAGCCTGCCATTGATGATTTAGCAAACCAAAATATGGCAACATTTAATAAAACCAAGGCTATTGTTTACAACACCTATCAATACTATCGCCACGATAGATTAGAGTATTTAACTCAAACTATAAAAAATGGTAAAAGTAATGGTTACCACATTGGTGCAAAATTAGTACGTGGGGCATACATGGAAAAAGAACGTAAGCGTGCTACCGAATTAAACTACACATCGCCCATACAAATTAATAAACAAAAAAGCGATGATGATTATAATGCCGCCTTAAAATTATGTGTTAATAATATTGATGTAATGGGCATTTGTGCGGGTACGCATAACGAAAAAAGTAGTTTATTGTTGGTAGAATTAATGCAGCAAAAAAATATAAATCCAAACGATAAACGTATTTATTTTTCGCAACTATTAGGCATGAGCGACCATATAAGTTACAACTTATCGTTAAATAATTACAACGTAGCCAAATATGTACCCTATGGGCCAGTAAAAGAAGTATTGCCCTATCTTATTCGCCGAGCACAAGAAAATACCAGTGTTAAAGGACAGACTGGCCGAGAATTAAATTTAATTATGACCGAAAAAAAACGCAGAGCTACTCGCAAATAAGAGTTATTACAAATATATTTTTTTTCTAAAAATTATTTTAGTGTCATCTACCGCATTTAAAATATAAAAACCAGTTGTTAATTCTGCTAAACTAAACGTTTCGTTAGCGTGTACTATTTTGGTTAAAATAATTTTTCCTGTAATATCGCAAACACTTATTTGTATTGGTGTAGCAATGTTTGTTGTTTTTACAATTTTAGTAATCGCATCAAAAAATATAGTTTCAGTAGTATAATTTGTATTTATGGCGGTAACTACATTTACTTTTATTAATGGAAAAATTGCTAAATCAATATTTTGCGAAACACTAAAATTCCAGTTAGTATGAATACTTCCCCACGAATTATCTACAGCTCTTTCCCACGAATTTGAAGCACCCGAATTACAACTTGTTTTTGTGCTAAAAATTGCTGTGCTATCGCCCACATGGTTTGGCAACACAACCGACATAACATAATCAGTACTTATAACAATTGGAGTACTAAATGTAAAAATTGTAAAACCATTGTTATTTAATGTGTTTTGTGGTATTAAACTACTGGTTGCAATTACTGTATTAGAAGGCGCTCCAGCACTATAACCATATAACTTTACTTTGGTGCCAATGGTAACACTTGTACTTGAAAAAGCAGATTTTAACAATACGGCACAGCCTGTAAGGGTTGTAGTTGTTGCATTTACAAAATGTTGAGCTTTTTCTAAATCGCCATAAATATTAGTACCTGTAACATAACCTGAATCGTGTGGTACTTTAACATCTGCATAATAAAGTACTAAGGCTGTACTTGTGCTGGTTGTGTAGCAAGGCATTGCAAACGATGCGGGTTTAATAGTATCCGTTTGAAATGTAGTGTTTTTTTGAGAATAAATTAATTTTTCAGTGGTATTATAATTTAAAAAAATAGTAGGGCTTTGTTTTTTAGTTTGTGCATGTACATTTATCGAAAAATAAAATACAATAAATAAAGTGGTTAAATAATAAAATGTTTTCATAAAAAATTACAAACAATTAGCTATTTCAATGCCCCCTACTTTTTTCATTTTAGCCAATCCAATAGCTTTAATTTGAGTAATAGTGGGGATAGTACCTTGCCCAAAGCCCGAGCCTGGAAAAACAATATAATCAATAATACCTGCCGAAGTGCCACCCGTTTTAGGACTTGAATTAATACCCAATTGAGTAGCTAAATACATAGATCCTTCTCCCAATTTACCAGCAGGGCCGCCATCTGCAAAAATTGCATAACAGCCTTTACCATTAGTAGTATTATACACAAAGCCTATATCGCCAATAGTTATGCCATTAGAAGAAGTAATGGCCGAAGGCAAAACAAAAAATGGAATTGTGCTAGAGTTTACATAATGTAACGTATTGGTACTAGAATATGCTGAATTTACTAATGATGTTGTAGAAACGTATAAACCCGGAAAAGGATCGCTTGGCCCTTGAATAATAGGGTTGCCGCTTACATCGGTTACAATACCCCACCAATTACCTGGGTAGCCCGCATTAGCAGTCCAATCTAAGCCTGAATTATTTGGACCATACGCTTGCGGACTTCCATCCGCATCAATGGCCATTTTTGCTTTGTATAAAATGTAGCCACTCGTATTATGCTTATAAACATTGTAGGTTTCAATAGTTGCTTTTAAAGTCAGTGAACAATTAACAGGCGTTGGGCAATTTGAATAATTAATGCTAGACACGGCACTTTCTTTTTCTTCGCTAAGTAATTCATTTTTTATTGAAGAGTTAGTTATTGTATTTTGTTGTGTAGTTACTGTATTTTTTTTACAAGAAAAAAAAAGTAACAATCCGTTTATAATTAAAGTAAAATAAATTAGATGTTTCATAATAATTAAGCTTTACACAAAGCTATAATTTTATATTTAAAACTTAATTTTTAAAGCAATTATTTATACTTTAAACCTTACTAAACCGAATTAAATTTGTTGCATATTAGCTTTTATCCTCTCGCTAATGTTTATTTTTAAATGTGTAGCATAATCAAACAACACAATTACATCGCTTGCGGTGGCCGCTAAATTATTTTTACTATTATAAATTGTATGTATTAATTTAAAACTACTATTTTTTATCCACTCAATCGTTGTGCTAACACTAATAGCTTCGGGGTAATATAAAGGTTGCTTAAAATCGCAGGTGCTATTGGCAACCGCAAAACTTTGTTTTATAGCTGCATCAAACGTATTAATACCAACGCTTTCGCAGTAATTTACGCGTGCAGCCTGTATATATTTAAAATAAGCCACGTTGTTAACATGCCCAAATAAATCCATTTCGCTCCAATCTATTTTTAAATGTATTTGTGTGGTTTTATACTGCATTTTATTTTCAAATTTAGTTAAATAATAAAGATATTAATTATTTGTATTTTTATAATCTTATAATTTAAAAATGCGCTATTTACTTATACTTCTATCCTCTTTTTTTATTGCTACATCCTGTGTTAAAGATAAGCCTCAAAATACTGTTCAGCCAGAGGTAAAATTAACTACTGCAAAAAAAGTATACATTATTAACGAGGGGAATTATGGTAGTGGCAGTTCTTCTATTTCATTGTTTGATACTGGCAATAATCAGGTAATTGAAGATTTTTTTAAAACACAAAACAATTTAGCATTGGGCGATGTAGCTCAAAGTTTAAACTATTTTAATTCTAATTTTTATTGTATTGTAAATAATTCAAATAAAATTGTGGTGTGTAATTCGCAGTTTAAAAAAATAGCGCAAATTAATGGTCTCACTTCTCCCCGTTATATTTTACCAATTACCAATCAAAAAGCCTATGTTAGCGATTTGTATGCCAATGCCATAAGTGTGGTTGATTTAAATTCGAATACAAAAATAGCAGCAATACCTTGCTATGGTAAAACCGAACAAATGAGCCTAATATATAACAAAGCCTTTGTTACCAATACGGATAAAAATTATATTTATATTGTAAATACCCTAACAGATATAATTGCCGATAGTATTAATGTAGGTATAAATGCAGGAAGTTTGGGTTTAGATAAAAATGCAAAATTGTGGGTATTAAGTACGGGCAAAACCACAAGTTCTATTTTAGCTAAATTAAGTAGGTTAAACCCTGTAACAAATCAAATAGAATTTTCGGTTAGTTTTAATACAAACGATGCTCCAACAAATTTATGTTTTAATAAAACAAAAGATACCTTATATTTTTTAAACTATGGTATTTATAGAATGGCCATTACCGATGCCACTTTACCAACAAATGCACTAGTTGAAAAAGGAAATAAAAATTTTTATGGCTTAGGCATTAACCCAAATGATTTTACAATATATGCTGCTGATGCCTTAGATTATATTCAAAAATCTAACATCTATATTTATACTATAAATGGTGTAGAGAAATTAAATTTTAAAGCTGGCTTAATTTCAAACGGATTTTATTTTGAATAATAGGCTTGGATAAATCGCTACATATAATTTCGTTTGATATACCTTACCCAGCAAACTATGGCGGAGTAATAGATGTGTATTATAAATTAATAGCCTTAAAAAATGCAGGTGTAAAAATTTATTTACATTGTTTTGAATATGGCAGACAGCATTCTTCCGAATTAGAAAGCCTGTGCGAAAAAGTATTTTATTACAAACGAAATACAGGTTTGCTTTCACACCTATCTCTACTACCTTATACTGTAAAATCAAGGCAGTCAAAACAATTAGAAGATAATTTATTATCAAATAATTATCCTATTTTATTTGAAGTATTACATACCTGTTATTTATTAAACGATAGTCGTTTTGCAAATCGTAAAAAAATATACCGCCATAGTAATATTGAACACCAGTATTACCATGAGTTAGCCAAAGCCGAAACTAATCTTTTAAAAAAACTATTTTTAAAAGTAGAAGCTTTTAAATTAAAACGCTTCGAAAAAATAGTCATTAATGCTAATTTAATATTAGCTGTAAATGAAAAAGATGCCGCCTATTTTTTACAAAAATATACTCCTGTAAAAACAATTTACTTGCCAAGTTTTCATCAAAACAATACCGTTACAATTAAACAAGGAAAAAGCGACTATTGCCTGTATAATGGCAATTTAAGCGTAGCCGAAAATTATGAAGCTATACTTTGGTTAATACGCAATGTATTAAGTAAAATTACATTTAAGGTAATTGTTGCAGGTTTAAACCCACCAAAATTTTTAGTTACAGAAATCAAAAAACATAAAAATATTGAATTAATTGCAAACCCATCTCAACAAAAAATGGATGAGTTAATTACTAATGCTCAAATTAATGTTTTATATACCAAACAGCCCACTGGATTAAAATTAAAGCTATTAAATGTGTTGTACGGTGGTAGGTTTGTGGTTTGTAATGCAAACATGGTTTCGGGTACTGATTTAATAGGTAATGATACTTTGTTTATTGCCAATATAGCAGAGGAATTTATCACTCAAATAAATACAAATTTTGGTAAAGAGTTTGATACTAAATTAATTGAAAAGCGTTCACAACAGTTAGCAACGTTTAATAATGATAAGAATATTGAGTTGTTGGTAAAGGCAGTTTTTTAGTTTTAGATTTAAACAAAAATTATTTTACTTAACAAACTCCATCATTTGTTGAGCCACTTTTTTTGCTTCTAAGGCTGCTTTTTCAGCAAAATCTTTTCCATTACTGGCATATATAATAGCACGGCTTGAGTTTACAAGTAAACCCACATCGTTAGTTAAACCGTATTTGCATACTTCCTCTAAACTACCACCTTGTGCTCCAACGCCAGGCACTAATAAAAAATGCTGAGGTACAATTTTTCTAACTTCTTGTAACATGTTGGCTTTTGTAGCGCCTATTACAAACATCATATTATTTTGAGTACCCCATTTGGCGCAGGTTTCAATAACATTTAAATATAACTCTTGGTTGTTAATTTTTAAATGTTGAAAATCGGCCGAGCCTTCGTTACTTGTTAAACCTAATACAATAGCCCATTTGTTTTCAAATTCTAAAAATGGTTTTACCGAATCGCTACCCATATAAGGTGCAACGGTTATAGCATCGCAATTTAAACGTTTAAAAAATGCTTTTGCATACATAGCACTTGTATTACCAATATCGCCACGCTTGGCATCAGCAATTAAAAAATGATTTGGATAATTTATTTTAATATATTTTAAAGTACGCTCTAAACTAGTAATACCGCTTAAACCATAGGCTTCGTAAAAAGCCGTGTTGGGTTTAAAAGCCACACAATAAGGGGCGGTTGCATCTATAATGAGTTTATTAAATAGGTAAATAGAATCCTCTTCATCATCTACAATGTGCTGTGGTATTTTAGATATGTCAGGATCTAAACCTACACACAAAAAATTTTTTTTAGTTTTTATTTGTTCAATTAATTCTTGGCGGTTCATTAGTTATTAATTTAAGCTAGTTTATTTTATATCGTTAAGTATATTACTTGTTTCGTGAATATAAATATCTTTAGCGACATTTTTTACCCAACGTGTTTCGCGTCCTAAACGCGTCGTGTCGTTAGCAAATTTTAATTTATCATCTTCTAAAATAGTAGCGTTAAAGCCTTTTATTTCTTTACGTAAATCTTCGTATTTTTTATTTTGATCGCGAAATTGTTTTTGCTCAGCACGGTATTTTTCTAAATTCAAACTGTATTTAGTATCGTCTTTTTTTGCTTTAACTTCTTTTGCTTGGGCTTCTACTAAAGCAAACTGAGTGCTTTTTTTAATACGTTGTTCGCTATTTTTAATAACAGTTGGGTAATTAATTGTTTTAAATTCGGTGTAGGTGGCTTTGCTAATTTCATCCCAAGCCATAGGGTTATCCATTTCTTTTTCACCAAGGTCAATAAACGCATAAGGGTCGGGGAGCATTACATCGGGGCTTACACCTTTTAATTGCGTGGCACCGCCATTAATACGGTAAAATTTTTGTTGTGTAATTTTTACCGATCCTACTGGTTTTATAGAGTCAAATTGTGGTAATAAATAATTATCTAAATCCACAAAACTTTGTACGGTACCTTTTCCAAAACTAGTAGTACCAACTATTACACCGCGTTTATAATCTTGTATAGCTGCCGCTAAAATTTCGCTGGCGCTGGCACTGTTATGATTTATCATAATGGCTAAAGGGCCATCCCATGCTACATCTGGGTTTTTATCTTCCATTACATTTCTGGTATCGCTTTTGCCACGTACTTGCACTACAGGACCTTTTTGAAAAAATAAACCCGCCATTTCTACTACTTCTTGTAAGGAGCCACCGCCATTATCGCGTAAATCGAGAATTAAGCCTTTTACATTTTGTTTTTTTAGTTTTTCAATTTCTTTACGAATATCTTGTGAGCAATGGTGGGCACCGTTGCGCGTAAAATCAGTATAAAATGAGGGTAAATAAATATAGCCTGTTTTGTTTTTATTATCTAACAAAGCACTTTTAGCAAAGGTTTCTTCAATTTCAATCACGTCGCGAATAATAGGAATTACCTTTATCGAATTATCACTTTTTTTAACTGTTAAACGTACTTCCGTTCCTTTTTTGCCTTTAATTAAATCAATGGCATCTTCCATATCCATGTTGGTAATATCAACTGGTTCAGCAGCTCCTTGAGCTACTTTTATAATATCATCGCCAGCTTTTAACTCGCCTTGTTTAAAACTTGGACTACCAACAATAATTTCGCTAATTTTTAATATGCCATCTTTTTGCGATAGGCGCGCGCCAATGCCTTCAAACTGGCCGCTCATACTTTGATCAAATTTCTTTTTATTTTTAGGCGCAAAGTATTCGGTATGCGGGTCGTAAACACCAGTTACAGCATTAGCAAATTGTTCAAACCTATCACGCGCCGAAATTTTACTTAAACGTTTAAACCAATCATCATTTGCTTTTAACGTTTTACGACGGCCATCAACCTCAATACTATCAAATAATTTTATTTTTATAGTTGTATCTTTTTTCTCAATTGCTTTTTCTTGTTTTACTAACTGTTCATCAATACGCGATAAAACTTGGTACTTAATCATTTTTTGCCACTCGGCTTTTAAGTCGGCTTCGGTTTTGGCGTAGTGTGCTTTTTCGCCATCGGTTTCGTACTCGTCGTTAGCTTTAAAATCAAGTGGTGAGGCTAAAATTTCTTTGCTCCAATTTTCTTTTTCTTTTATGCGTTTGGTAATTAGTTCAACCGATTTTTTATAAAAATCGTGGTGTTGATTGAGTATTTGATCATCTATATCTCGGCGGTACTTGGCCAATTCGTCTACATCACTTTGTAATAAAAATTTTTTGCTAAAATCTAATCGCTTTAAATATAAATCAAACACTTTTTCGCTAAAAGCATCGTCAACCTTTAAAGGCGAATAATGGTTTTGATTTAAACTACCAAAAAGTAATTCAAAAATAACATCGTTTTTATCAAACACATATTTAACAAGTGTAAACGATGATAGTATAACTACACTAAAAATTAATAGTGCTTTTTGGGGAATTTTAGATGTTACTGTTTGCATATAAATGATATTACACAAATTTAATTTTAAAATAGCACATTGTATAGTTTTGCAACATGTTTTTTTAGCGAATGAACCACTAATAGAATTAAATTTTGTTAAATAGAAGTTGTTTAAAATTATTAGTATAATTACATACAATATGATACTTTTGTGCAATAAATAAAGATTATGAGCCAGGTTAAAATAGTTTTAGACAGTACAAAAGCCCTTATGGAAAAGGCTATTGAACATTTAGAAAGCGAGTTACAAAAAGTGAGGGCAGGTAAAGCAAACCCAGTAATGTTAGAAAATGTGATGGTAGATTATTATGGTAGCAGAGTTACCATTAGTAATTGCGCTAGTGTTAATACGCAAGATGCGCGTACACTTGTAATACAACCTTGGGAAAAAAGTATGCTTACCCCTATTGAAAAAGCAATACAAGCCGCCAATTTAGGATTTAACCCACAAAACGACGGTGTAATTATACGCATAGTGGTGCCACCATTAACAGAAGAACGCCGTCGCGAT
Organism: Bacteroidota bacterium; assembly: GCA_025363015.1. GTDB lineage: Bacteria > Bacteroidota > Bacteroidia > B-17B0 > Aurantibacillaceae > Aurantibacillus. Next base: position 12,263 of record JANYEQ010000086.1, on the reverse strand, counting down.
TTAAGTAAAACTGCTAAAAGTTTAGGCGAAGACGCTAAAATTGCTACGCGTAATTTGCGTAAAGATGCTATGGAGCAAATTAAAAAAGCACAAAAAGATGGTTTGCCCGAAGATGAAGCGAAAGATGGTGAAGCAAAAATACAAACGCTAACTGATACCCATGTTGCTAAAATTGATAAACATGTAGAACAAAAAGAAAAAGAAATTATGACTGTTTAAAAAATTTATATCACATCACAATAAAAAAACCGTTTCGCAAGTGCGAAACGGTTTTTTTATTGTTGTAAATAATAAACGTTAGTACTAATCTTTTAATTATTGATCAAACTTATTGTAACCTGCTGGCACTTGTAGGCTAGCGTCATCGGGCGCTGTTTTGTTTATTTTTGTAACTTCTAATCTGCTAATCATTTTAGCATCATTTATATGTTTTTCCTCGCTTAAAAGTGGCATACTTCCTTCTGGTAAGCCATCAATTTTTGCATAGTAAATACTTTGTTTATCTTTTCTATTCCATAGTTTTATCATTTGTGCAAAAAATGTAAACTTTTCGGTTGTAATCCAATACGTAATTATTGTATTTTCTTCTTTATTTTTTACAACGTACTCGGTACAATTTAAATTTTGTATTTTTTTGGTAGCGCCTTTTGTAACTTCGCAAGTGCCCAAAACTATGGGTGGTGTTTCGCTTTTGCTAGTACCCCATACTTTGCGTTTTGGGTTTACCCATCTAATTACATTAGTATTAAAATCAAAAATAAAGCTACCCGATATGCCTCCGTTTTTTTTATCGTAATTGTCTAATTTTACAATTTTATCTTTAACGTAATAAACGTTTTTAGTAGTATCTTTTGTGTTCGCATTTGTAAACTCTATACTTCCATTAAAATTTTGTGCATTAGCAATTATGCCTGAACAAAAAATGGCTGATGCTACTAATATTTTTTTCATATACATTTATATTTATTATATTTAAGAATATAAATTTATGTATTTTAATAAAACTACAAACATAAATGCAAAATAATTTACAAAATTTTGGAAAACAGGGCGAAGAAATAGCCAAAACCCATCTTATAAATACAGGTTATACCATTTTAGAAACTAATTGGCGCTATAAAAAATACGAAATTGATATTATTGCTCAAAAAGCAAATACCCTTGCCATTGTTGAAGTTAAAGCCCGAACAGGAAATGCTTATGGCGAACCTGAAGATTTTGTAACTAAAAAAAAACAGCAATTTTTAGTGACTGCAGCACATAATTATTTAGTTAAAACCAATAATATGGCCAATTGTAGGTTTGATATTGTATCCATTTTAATACAAAATAATACCCAAATTATAAAACATATAGAGGGTGCGTTTTATCCTAACGTAAAATAGTATATTTGCAGTATGTCAAAATTCAATAAATCATCCAGCGATAGAGGTAAATCGTTTAAACCATCTGGCGATAAAAAACCACGTAAAACCTTTAAAAAAGGTGAAAACACTGCTGAAACAGAAACTAAAGCAGGTTATAAAGCAAAACGTTCGTTTAGTAAAAATAAAGATTTTAGAAGCGCTAACCCAAAAACATTTAACGATAAACCCCGTCGTAGTTTTGGAGACGATGATAAAAAAGCATACGACAGGCCATATAAAAAAACCTATGGTAGCGATGATAAAAAGCCATTTAAAAAAGATTTTGGCGATAAACCTCGCCGAAGTTTTGGAGCAGAGGATGAAATATCGTTTAAAAAATATGATAAAACTACCGATAAAAAATCAAAAACTGATGATAAACCACATCGCAAACATAAGCCGCATGGCGATGAATTATTAGAACAAAACAAACGCGTAAAATTTGATGAATTTGCCGAAGGAAAAGCTTTTAGCAAAAATAAAAACAGTGATGAAGCGCATTTTTCAAAATCTAATTCGTCAAAAAAACAACATGCCGAAAATAAAGATGGTTTAATACGTTTAAATAAATATTTATCAAATTCAGGTATTGCCTCGCGCCGCGATGCCGATACCCTAATAGCTGGCGGCACCGTAAAAGTAAATGGCGTGCCGATTACCGAAATGGGCTACAAAGTTAAGCCTGGAGATGTTGTTAGCTACGGCGATGCTAAAATAAAAAGCGAACGCAAAGTTTATTTGCTATTAAACAAACCTAAAGATTATATAACTACTACCGATGACCCACAAGAGCGCCACACGGTAATGGAATTAATTGCTGGCGCTTGCCGCGAACGATTATACCCTGTTGGACGATTAGATAGAAACACAACTGGCTTACTTTTATTTACAAATGATGGCGAGTTAACTACAAAACTAACTCATCCAAAACACAACGTAAAAAAGGTATATCATGTAAGTTTAAACAAAGGTTTAAAACCAGCCGATTTTGCTGCCATTAACGCAGGTATAAAATTAGAAGATGGCATTGTAAAAGCCGATGATTTAGCGTTTGTAGGCGAAGGCAAAAAAGAAATTGGTATTGAAATACATAGTGGTAAAAACCGTGTAGTGCGCCGTATTTTTGAACACTTGGGTTACGAAGTAGAAAAACTAGACCGTGTAGTTTTTGCAGGTTTAACTAAAAAGAATTTACCGCGCAGTAAGCACCGTTTTTTAACAGCTAAAGAAATTGATTTTTTACATATGATTGGCTAATTGCCGAATAACACCATTAAAAAAGCCTTTAAATTATTTACCAAAATGTATTCATTTTGCCAAATAATTTAAAGGCTTTTAAACTAACTTTTAGTTTAAAAAATTAGTTTCTTTAATCTTACAAATGTATTACTTCGCCATACGCAGCTGCGGCGGCTTCCATAATGGCTTCGCTCATGGTAGGATGTGGATGAATGGTTTTAATTAATTCGTGCCCTGTGCTTTCTAATTTGCGTAGGGCAACAATTTCAGCAATCATTTCGGTAACGTTTGCACCAATCATGTGGGCACCTAATATTTCGCCATACTTGGCATCAAAAATTATTTTTATAAAGCCATCTTTTGCCCCTGAAGCACTTGCTTTACCGCTTGCTGAAAAAGGAAATTTGCCTACTTTAATTTCGTAACCTGCTTCTTTAGCTTTCTTTTCAGTAAAACCAACACTTGCTACTTCGGGTTGGCAATAGGTACAACCTGGTATGTTATTATAATCAATAGCATCTACATGCATGCCTTTTATTTTTTCAACGCAGGTAATACCTTCGGCACTAGCCACGTGTGCTAATGCTTGACCTGGCGAACAATCGCCAATGGCATAATAACCTGTTATGTTTGTAGCATAAAACTTATCGGTTACAATTTTGCCTTTATCCGTTTTAATACCAACTTCTTCTAAACCAATTCCATTAATATTTGCTTCAATACCAACAGCACTTAAAACAATTTCGGCATCTAAAACTATATTACCATTTTTTGTTTTAACGGTTACCTTGCAACCGTCTCCTTTTGTGTCCACACTTTCAACCGATGCTTCGGTCATAATTTCAATGCCTACTTTTTTAAACGATTTTTCTAGTTGCTTACTCACCTCATCGTCTTCAACAGGCACTATGTTTGGCATAAATTCAACAATGGTAACTTTAGTACCCATTGTAGCATAAAAATATGCAAATTCAACACCAATAGCTCCACTACCTACCACTACTAATGTTTTTGGTAATTTTGGTAACACCATTGCATCGCGGTAGCCAATAATTTTTTTGCCATCTTGTGGTAAATTTGGTAATGAGCGCGAACGAGCGCCTGTAGCAATAATAATGTGGTTTGCGTTATAAGTAGTTGCTTTACCATCGGCACCAAGCACCTCTACTTTTTTACCTGCTTTTACTTTTGCAGTACCCATTATTACATCAATTTTATTTTTTTTCATTAAAAACTGAATGCCTTTGCTCATGCCATCGGCCACATCGCGGCTACGTTTTACAACGGCTGTAAAATCAGCTTTAATATTATCGGCACTAATGCCATAATCTTTAGCGTGGTTTAAATACTCATATACTTGCGCACTTTTTAATAATGCTTTTGTGGGAATACAGCCCCAATTAAGGCATATACCGCCTAAACTTTCTTTTTCAATAATAGCAGTTTTAAAGCCTAATTGCGAGGCGCGAATAGCAGTAACGTAACCGCCAGGACCGCTGCCTATAACTATAATATCGTAATTCATAATATAAATGTATTTATTTTAATGGCTACTAATTTACAATTTATACCCATACTTACCTAAAATTTTACTTAAAGAAGTAATTTAGAGAAACCTAAACAGTTATGCAATACCCTGTTGTAATTACAATTAAACGAGCCTTTGGGGCTATAATTGATTAGTACTTTTATGTTCATTTAATATAAGTGAAAAATAAACACCGTTTTACATTTAATCAGTAGTTTATATTTTATTCAGCTGATATTAAAATTTATTTATTCAAAACTTAAATTTTGATTTAGTAGTGAGCCAAATAAATCTTTAAAGGTAACGCCTTGTACTAGTTTGTTTTTACTTAAAAGTGAATGCTCTGCTAAACCGTGTAAAACAAATTCCATTAGTACAAATTTTTCAGCACCTCTGGCTTTTGGATGATATTTTGCTACCACTTCTTCCAAGCCATCTACAACGGTTAATGCAGAAGAATAAACTTTATCATTTTCGTAATCTAATAAATCCAAAATATTGTTAGACGAAAACCAGTTTATAATGGTATTGTATTCTGATGATTCTTTTTTGCGTTTTAATTTTGCGGGGTCGGGGAATAACTCAATAAATAAATTACGAATGGCTAAACTAATTAAGTTTTGTGCAATAACGGTTGGCCCTTCTTGTTCGCCCTCGTACACTAACTCTACTTTGCCATTAATGGCAGGTATGGCACAATATAAATCGCTTATACGCGCATAGGAATAAGGCGTTTTATTTTTTAAGAAACGTAATTCGGCGGCGCTCACTAAACTTTCATAAGCACTAATAGTTAAACGTGCACTTACACCGCTTTTTGAATCTACAAATTCGCTTGTGCGCGCTTCAACGGCAATTTGTTCTACTAAGTTTTTTAAAACTTCGGGTACCTCAATTGATTTTTGTTCTGCACTTAGTTTGGCTTGGTTTTGTGTAATTAGTTTAGAATGTTCGACAGATTTTGGATAGTGCGTTAATATTTGCGAACCAATTCTATCTTTTAAAGGTGTTACAATGCTTCCACGATTAGTATAATCTTCGGGGTTTGCAGTAAACACAAATTGTAAATCTAAAGGAATACGAATATTAAACCCTCTAATTTGTACATCGCCTTCTTGTAAAATATTAAATAAGGCAACCTGCAAACGTGCCTGTAAATCGGGTAACTCATTAATTACAAAAATAAAACGGTTGCTGCGTGGAATTAATCCGTAATGAATAACGTTTTCATCTGCAAAGGATAATTTTAAATTTGCTGCTTTTATAGGGTCAATGTCGCCAATTAAATCGGCAACACTCACATCTGGCGTTGCTAATTTTTCAGCAAAACGATCGTTTTTATGAATCCATTTAATAGGCGTTGCATCTCCTTTTTGTGCAATTAAGTTTTTTGCAAAATGAGAAATGGGTTGCATAGGGTCGTCGTTTAAAGAACTGCCCGCAACTACAGGAATGTACTCATCTAACAAATTTACTAACTGACGTGCCATTTTTGTTTTTGCTTGCCCCCGTAAACCTAAAAACAAAATATTATGCTTGCTTAAAATAGCACGCTCAAGTTCAGGAATAACGGTTTCTTCATAACCATAAATACCATCAAAAATCTCTTGTTTATTTTTTAATTTTAAGATTAAATTATTTCTTAATTCATCTTTAATAGTTAAATAATTATAACCACTTTTTTTTAATTCGCCTAAGGTATTTATTGTTGGTTGACTCATAATTGATTGTTTTTTATTTTTTTTGGCTGAGCGTAGTCGAAGCCTTTTAATTTAATCTGTTTAATTTTTAATTCATCCTTCGACTCAGCTTAGGGACATCCTAAATTTTTTTCCGTTTCTTGTTTGTATAGTCTCTAAAAATCATTTCGCCTAAGCCTTTCAATCCGGTGAAATAAGCTTTGCCTTGATTGGCTTCTGTAAACTCATCAATAAAGCTTTGTAAGTAACTATCATTAGCAACCATAAAGGTGGTAATATCAATTTTACTACGTTTACATGCGGCGGCTAAGGTTAAACATTTATTTACAATGCGTCTATCTAAACCATTACTATTTTTATAATACTGTCCGTTTTCTTTTAAGCACGATGGTTTGCCGTCTGTAATCATAAAAATTTGTTTGTTGCTGGCTTTCTTTTTACGAAGAATAGACATTGCCAACTCCAAGCCTGCTACTGTGTTTGTATGATAAGGCCCAACGGTTAAATAGGGTAAATCTTTTAATTGTATTTCCCAAGCATCGTTACCAAACACAATTATATCTAAACTATCTTTTGTATAATTACGTTTTATCATTTCGGCCATGGCCATGGCTACCATTTTTGCAGGGGTAATACGGTCTTCGCCATACAAAATCATGCTGTGGCTAATATCAATCATTAGTACGGTAGCGGTTTGCGTTTTAAATTCTTGTTCGCCAACCAACAAATCGTTTTCGGTTAATTTAAAATCATCAAACCCATGATTAATTTGTGCTTGCTTTATAGAATCAATCATAGCAATGCTTTGTGGAGAATCGCCAAATTCGTAAGCACGCAAGTCGCTGCTTATTTCATCGCCATTTTTACCTGTAAATTTTGTTTTGTGATTTCCGGCTGCGCCTTTTTTTAATTTACCAAATACATGCTCTAATGCGTTATTGCGAATGGCTTGTTCGGTTTTTGGCGTAATTACCATGCCGCCATCGCCATCTTTTTTATCGCGTAAATAACCACGTTCCTTTAGCTCAGCAATAAAATCATCTAGGGTGTAATCTTTGTTAGTAAGTTCGTATTCTTTATCTAATTCTTTAAACCAATCTAGTGCCTCTTCTACATCACCGCTGGTATGTGTAATTAATTGCTTAAAGATTTTAAAAAGTTCTTCAAACTTAGATTTTGGATTTGCAATAAAATTTTTGAATCGATAACCTAACACAGTATAAAAATTTATAAGGTAAAGTTGAGAATTTTATATCAAAACAAATGTTAATTTAAATGAAAGAAATTGGGTACATACTATATCTTAATAATTTTATTTAAGAATTAGTCTGTAAGCCTTATTAATTAAGCATAGTCTAGTATATAATGGGTAAGTAAATGTATTTCTAAAACATCTTTAACAGCTTTAGGTGTTAATAATATTTATTAACTAATAGTTTATAACCTGATGATTATTTTAAAGTAAAAAACTTAATACTAATAAAATAGATAATTATATTTTTTTAGCAATATTTGTATATCCATAATTGTTCTTAAATGCGTTTTAATACATTCATTATTTTATTAATTATTGCTTTTTAAAGCCTATTATTTTTTTTCTCAAAACCGAAAATTAGACTCTTCTTTATATTGTACTCAAAACATTGAAAGCAGATACCCGTAGAGTTATTTTATTAGACAAAATATAATCATATAATTTTTTTGCTTAAATTAATAAGCTTTTAGGTATTTAAACAAGCCGTGTTTTATAGTAAAGTCAATACATACTTACAATTTATATATAGTACATCTACTATTATATTATAAAAAAAATACTATCAACTTTTGGTTTATAGTTTATTTAACTATATTCTCATAACGTATTTCTACAATTGTATAGTTTTAATAATTATGCAAGTATTATTAAAAATTAAAATCTATTAAATAAAAATTTACGTAAATCATAAAAAAAAAACAACTAAAAAAAACAAGTATGAAAATTATTAAAAAAATGGCGTTTGTTGCATGTATTGCAATATTATCGCAAGGTGCAGTAGTTGCACAAGATTCAAAAGAAAAAACAGTAATGGTAGGTGGCGCAGCTATGTATCCAAGCAAAAACATTGTTCAAAATGCAGTTAATTCAAAAGACCACACGACTCTAGTAGCGGCAGTAAAAGCAGCTGATTTAGTTGCAACGTTAGAAAGTGCTGGTCCGTTTACAGTATTTGCACCCACTAATGCAGCGTTTGACAAATTACCAAAAGGAACTGTTGAAACCTTATTAAAAGCCGAAAATAAAGCAATGTTAGCTGGTATTTTAACTTACCACGTGGTATCTGGTAAATTTGGAAGCGCTGAAATTGCTGCTTTAATTAAAAAAGGTAACGGTAAAGCCGAAATTAAAACTGTAGCTGGTGGTATTTTAACTGCCAGTATGAAAGGTAAAGATCTAATTTTAACCGACGAAAAAGGTGGCACCTCAATGGTTACTATTAAAGACGTAAATCAAAGCAATGGTGTAATACATGTTGTTAATGCCGTATTAATGCATAAGTAATTTTTAAAATTTAATAAATTAAAACCCCAAGCAATTTGCTTGGGGTTTTTTTATTATAGAATAATTAGTTTAATGTATTTTATAACGTAAGTGTAAAAAAAATATGTTTTGATATCATTTAACAGTTTTTTAACATATAGGTTTAAAAGTAGTTAGCATAACGGTCACATTAGTTAGGCTTTAGTAAATAATTACCAATAAAACGATGTGAGTACAAACTAAATTGTGTAAACAAATAAAAGTAAAAATGCATATATACGTTAAGATAATGCAATATAAATGATTGTGGATTGTAAGCTGCCTCATTTTTTTGTCAATTTAAAAAAGGGAATTATTAAATTAAAACAAAAAGAGAAAAAATTCTTTTAGGTCACTTGGAATATATTATATAAACGTTCATTTTTACAATTCATTCATCCCTTGAACTGCGGGAGGGTAGTTGGGTTCTAATTTTAAGCACATAATATAATCGGCCTTAGCATTTTGCTTGTCGTTTAATTTAGCATAGGCAAAGCCTCGCGCAAAGTAGGCTTGTGTGTAATTGCTATTTATGGCAATGGCTTGTGTAAAATACTCTAATGCTTTTTTATTATCTTTTTTTATTTCTAAATAAATGGCACCAATATTATATAGGCAGTCCTCTCGGTTTTTATTTTGTTGTAATACGTATTGGTACTCGCTTATGGCTTCATCTATTTTACCTAAATCTTGCAATAATTTTGCACGAGCAAATTTAATATTTTCGTTTTTTGGATTAAGTTTTAAGGCAGCATTATAATAATCAAATGCAATAGGTAATTTACGTGCGGCATAAATGACGCCTATATCAAAAAAAGCATCTTCGTATTTATTATCTTGTTCGGTAGCGGTTTCAAGGCTCGATAAGGCTTTTGCCGTGTCACCACTTTCACGATAGATACTGCCTTTCAGGTAATAGGCTTTTGCTAGGTTCTCATCTATTTTTAAAGCTTTGTTTGTGTAATCAATAGCTTTTTGATATTGTTTTACTAAGTAATATAGTTCGCTAAGTTTTAATAGCGTTTCTGTATTGGTAGGAAATTTTTTTTCAATACGTTCTAAAATATCTTTTGCATTCCGTGTTTTGTTTAGGCTAAATAGCGCATCAACAATTGTTAAGTAGTATTCTGCTTTTGAACTATCTAAACCAACGGCACGTTTAGCATCGGCAATAGCGGCTTCTTGTTGTTTTAAACCTATGTAAATGGTGGCGCGATTATAATAAAGTACGGCATCGTTTGGGTTTTTAAGTAACTGGGCATTTACAGCTTTAAGTGCTGGGTTATTTAGTTTAATACTTAAGCTGTCGGTTACTGTTGTTACTACTTCATTATTTACATTAGTAGTAGAGTTTTTACAACTTGTAATACCTAAAATTAAACAACTAATTAGTGCAAAATAGTTTATAGTCATTGGTTGTTACGATTAAATACGTAGTTTTTTAATGGCTAATAGTTTCGCCTTTTGCTAATTTTTTTAAATTTTCGTAAAGCTTTTCGTCATCACCTTCTGCAAAGCCTGTGTGGCTCCAAACAATGTTTCCTTTACCATCTACTAAAAAAGTTTGCGGCGGGTTATTTACATTTAAAGCGCGTTTAAAATCAGAGTTTTCGTCGATATAAATATCATATTCCCAACCTTTTGTTTTTACTAATGGTGCTACTTTGGCCGAACTACGCACATCATCAATACTAATGGCAATTAGTTTAACGCCAGTTTCTTTTACCCACTCTGCGTAATTTTCGTGTACTGCGTTTAACTCTGCAATGCAGGGTTTGCACCATGTAGCCCAAAAGCTAATAATCATAGGTTTACCATCGTTGCTAAAGGTGTTGGTTTTTACTTTAGTGCCATCTAGTTTTTTTACAGTTGCAGTAGGTATTTTACCACCATCGTTACTAAAGTTAGTAAATGCAAATAAACTGAAGGCTAATAGGGTTAAGGCAATTTTTTTCATAGTAAGGTTTATTATTAATTTTTTTGATTACAAATAGTAAGCCATAAAGTTACTAAATTTTAAATTAGTAATTAATACTAAGTTAATTTAACATATTTTAAATCCAATTACTAAAACATCATCTACTTGCTCGTAATTGTTTTTCCAATTTGTAAAATTTTGACTAATGGTTTGTTCAATTTCGGTAATGGGTTTATTACAGTTACTAATTAATAATTCTTTAAAGTTTTTTGTCATCATTTTTTTACCAGAGTTTCCACCAAATTGGTCGGCGTAGCCATCGCTAAAAATAACAATAAAATCGTTTTTTTGTAGGTGGACTTCGTGTTGTTGGTATTGGGTATTTAATTCGGTATGTCCTGCAATGCAGCATTTGGTGGCTTTGTATTCTATAAACTCACTGGTGGCTGAATCCGATGACGTTCTAATAATCCATAAAGGGCGATTAGCGCCAGCGTATAATAACTGGTTAGTAATTAAATTTATTTGCAGTAGGGCAATGTCTAAACCATCTTTTTGTTTTGTGTTGGTTGCATCTTGTTTTAACGCATTTTTAATATCGTTATTAATACTGTGTAATATTTGATTGGGTTGGGTTAATTTTTTTTCAAAAATGGCATGGTTTAGTTTATCCATACTAACAATACTCATTAACGAGCCTGGCACACCATGTCCGGTGCAATCGGCGGCAGCTAGTAGTAATGTAGTGGCTGAGTTTTGGTGTAACCAATAAAAATCGCCACTTACTACATCTTTAGGTAAATAAAAAATAAAGCTGTGTGGCAAATGTTTTTTTAAATCGGTAATAGCAGGTAAAATGGCATTTTGAATGCCTTTTGCATAGTGTATACTTTGTTCTATTTCTAATTTTTTTTCGCTAATAATTTTATTTTGGGTAGATAGGAGTGCATTTGTATTTTGTTTTTGTTTATTGCTTTTAAATAAAAAATATAAAATTATTAATATTAAAAAACCAAAAATGCCAAGCCCTAAAATAATGTATGAATTATTTTTGTTTTTAACTGTTTGTAATTGATTTTTTAATTGTAGTTCGTTTAATACTTTGTCTTTTTTTTCTAATTTATAATCGTTTTCTTTTTGTAATAAGTTTTGATTAAAGGTTTTTTCGTTAATAGAGTCGGATAAATTTTTATACTTAATACTGTAATCAAGCGCTTTTTCGAAGTTTTTTTCCTTTTTATAAATGTTTAAATAGGTATTATAAATGGATAAGCGCACGGGTTCATATACAGGGTTCGATAAAAACTTTTCAATTGAAGCGATTGTTTTTTTAGATTTAATTAACGAGTCTAGTTGACAATAACTTTCGGCTAAAATAGAGGCGTTGTACACATAATTATATTCATCGTTATTTTTTTGTGCAATATTAAGGCCTGTTAAGCTATTTTCTCTGGCTTTTAAATAATCTTTTTCGTCAACATAAAACTCAGCTAAGTTAGCGTAACTGCCAGAAGCATGCATTTTAAAAGATGAATTACTGAAAATATAGAGTGTTTTTGAAAAATATTTTAAGCAAGAATCGTTAGCGTATTTATATTTAGTTTTATATTCTTTATAATAACTACCTAATGCCTGATAAAGAATAATAATATTGGTGCTATCTTTTTGTGAAAGATGTAATTGAAGAGCTTCGTAAAAATAATTTACATATTGAAATTGTTTTAACTGAAGTGTTTTTATCCATGCTAAATTATATTTGCTACTTGCTATAATTTTATTATCGTTTAGCGAGTCTCCAATTCGTAGTTCCTTAATATAAAAATTCATAGAACTGGCAAAATCATTCGAGTACCAATAAGCATCAGCTAACTTTTCGTACACCTGAGCTTCTAACTTTGGTAAGGACGAAATACAC
>JANYEQ010000065.1 GCA_025363015.1 Bacteroidota bacterium | reverse complement strand
CGTGCGGAAGAGTCTATTTAGTAAATTTGAGTAATATTTGCAAGTATTTTAACAATTTTAACTTCTACAGTCGCTAGGTCAACGGTTTTAGTCACTAGGTCAACCACTTTAGTAGCGGGGTCAACCATTTTAGTTTGCGGGTTAATTATTATAGTAATGAGTTGAAAGACTTTAGTTCTGAACTGAAACACTTTAGTTGCGAGTTGAATTATTATAGTAGCGAGGTCAACGGTTTTAGTTATTAGTTGAATAGTTTTAGTTTTGAACTGAATAAATTATGTTGTGAGTTAAATCAAATATTACACTTATAAAAAAAGAGAGCAAATGCTCTCTTTTATATTTTGTGTTGATTATTTGGCTTTTTTCTTTTTCTTTTTTTGTACAATTTTTACAAATTTTAATTGGGTAGCTGTTTTGTAAATTGCGCCTTTGGTAATTTTATTGCTTTTTAAATATTTTTTTATTTTTATAGTAATATCGTAAAGCCCTGTGGCTGGAGCGTAAAAAGATAAGTTGCGTTGGTTTCGGGCAAGGTTTAATGTGTTGGTGGCACTACCTGCATTTAGGTTAAGCGTAGTAAGGGTTGTAAATAATGCGGTTAGAGTTGCTATTTGTATATCTACTTCGTTAGGTGCATACGCCGTAATTGTTTGTAAGCGTTGGATTAACAAATCGAAATTTTTAAGTAAGCTATCGTAACTTAATTGTGCTGTTGAAATTGGGTCGACTGGCAGTGGTGTTGGGTTTGATGGGTCGATTGGTATACTTGGGTCTACTTGTTTTGATGCGATACTTTTTTTAATGCGATTATCTGCACCGTGAATTTTTGATACAAGGGCTTGTATATCGTTAAAGGTTTGTTGTGGTTCGTTTAACTGCTGAACACTTGAATTTATTTCGGTAACAAGTTTGCCAATGGGTTCGAAGGCTATTTCTCGTTTATCGCTTTCGTCTTTAAAAAGGATTAGTTTGGCTGTCCAATTATTATAATCGGCTTGGCAAGTTGCTATGAGTGTTGTTACTGAAGCTACTGTTAGAAGAGCATTTGAGGGGGCATAGGGTGCGCCAACTTGTGCAATTAAATCTTTTAATAGTTTTAAATTTGCTAAATTTTTTGCGTGACCTACTTCGGAATTGGATGCCATAATTTTTAGGGATTAGGGGTTAGTGAATAGTGGTTAGGGATTAGTTAAATAAAAGTATAACAATCATTTAATAAAACGAAATTTTTGTAAAGTTATTGCGTTAGGGATTGAAGCGAAAATACTTTTGCTTGCCTCTTGCAAAAGATTGTAGCGGAAAGCCCGCCCGAACGCCCAAAAAAAGTAACTATTTAATAAACTATTTGAACAAATTGTTTATATATTTTTTGTTTGTTGTTGTTGTCTGTACTTTCGATTAAATAAAAGTATGTGCCATAGGGTAATTGTTGGTTTTTATATGTACCATTCCATTTTAAAGTTAATGGAGTATCTATGTTTGGGTTTGTTTCGGTTGTTTTAAATACTTGGCTACCCCAACGGTTAAATACTTGCAGGGTTGCACTTTTTGTATTTGGTAATTTAATTATTAATTCATCGTTAATGCCATCTCCATTTATGCTTATGCCTTGTGGTAAGAAAACTTCGGTTGAAGTTTCGGGTTGACTTATACAATTATCAAAATTGGGGCAACGGAGTTTTGCAAAGCATTTTATAGAAGTATCGCCTTTAATTTGGTTAAAGGCACCCGAAATATATATGGAATTATTGAAAATTACAGCATTAGTAATTGGGCTATTTAAACTATCTGTGTTTGGTGTCCATTTACCGTTTTCGTAATAGGCGCAGTTATACGCTGTTTTGTCGTTAGCATAAATAAAATTACCGAAGGCATATAGTTTGTTATTAAAAGTTAGAAGTTGGTTTATATACCACCAACCATAAAAATTGCCAAAGCCTGCATCGTATAATTGTGTTCCGTCCCATTTCATTATGTAATTGCCAACATGACCGTCAGCTTTATTAAAAGAACCTGCCAAATATAATGTATCATTATAAATTGTCATATTTCTGATAGTGCTAAATGAACCTTTTAAACCGTTGCCAACACTTGACCAAACATTAGTTGTTGGATTATACCTAATTATTTTTTCTATTGTTGTACTTGGATTATTAAAAAAAGCTCCAATTATATAAATTTCACCTTTATATTTTATTACCTGACCAATGCCTATATTTGTTTGAACAGGTATATTTATTGGTGTAAAATTTGTACCATCAAAAGTGCAAATGTTTTTACAAGCTATTCCTGCAATGGAATCAAAGCTACCATAAATCCATAATTTATTTTCAGTCTTATAAAAGCCCCCAACATAAGGTTGGCTACCAATGGTTTTAGGATTAAACATTTTTTTTGGGAAGGTATCCCACTTAGTACCATTCCATAAGCCCACGCTTTGAGAAAATAATTTATTTGAGCCTAAACTTTGAAATGTACCACCATATAAAGTTTTGTTGCCATAAGTTATTGCCGTAAAACTATTAAAACTAGTGGTTTTAGCTATGGTATCGTGGGTATTCATACCTCCATCTAAATTACCATAAGAGTAGCCATTGTATGTAAGTGCCCCTTTAAAATTTGTATTGCAAACATTATGTAGATTAGTAAAGTTTAATACTATTTGATTAAAAAGCGAATCGACAAACATGCTTCTAACTTGCCAATTAGAATAAAAACAAGGCACTTGCTCAAAATTTTGAGCGGTGCCTTGTTTTAAACAAAAACAAATTATTACTATGTATATTAATTTTTTGATTAATTTATTTTTACAAATTTAGTACTATAGTTATTGTTATTAATTGTAAAATTAATAATATATGTACCGCTGTATAACGAAGATACGTTTATTTTTTGGTTTAAATCTAAGTTAACATTCCCAATCAATACTTTTTGACCAAGTAGGTTATAAATTGTGTAGGAAACATTATCAATTTTTAAATCGTTGTTAGTTAAACTCAAAGTTGTTTCTGTTGGGTTTGGATAAACTTTAAAAAAGGATAATTCATTATTTAGTTCTTTAATGCCGATTGGATTTACTGCTGAGTTTACATCGAAACGAGTTAGTGTAGCATCGTTAAACCCTCCGCCCGAGTTAGCTTGATTGTATCCACCTGCATAAGCAATTGGAAAACCAACGGTTGAAGTTGAAATACCACCAACAAATAATCCTTGAAATTGGTCGAATGCCATTGATGCGTTTGAGCCAAAATTACTTTCAATAGCAGAAGAACCAAATTGCGTACTCCATAATAAATTTGTATTATTTTCTTTTAAGGCACAAAGAAAATAATCGGTT
The DNA here is from genome assembly GCA_025363015.1 of Bacteroidota bacterium. Taxonomy (GTDB): domain Bacteria; phylum Bacteroidota; class Bacteroidia; order B-17B0; family Aurantibacillaceae; genus Aurantibacillus. The sequence goes on along the minus strand of JANYEQ010000065.1, from coordinate 3,715 downwards.
TGTCCATTATTTACACTACTATATGTTGTAGGAGGAGTAACGATAGGGAAATTAGTGCTTTGGGTACCGCCACATATATAAAAACCTCCATTATTATCAAATACTAAATCTGTTGCTTTCTCATCAGCACTACCGCCTAAATGCGATGCATGAATTAAATTTAGATTTAAATCATAAACCATAAAAGTTGCATCGTATATGCCTGCATTAGTAGCCCCTCCATTATTATAAGTACTGCTAAAATAATATTGGTTAGAATTTAAAGAAGTAAGGGTTTTATCACAATAACCGCAAGTATAAATTTTATTATTGTTAATTTTAATTGCATTGTTCCATAGGTTTCCTTGTGTATATTTTGAGAATGCTAATTGCCCATTTGCGAGAAATTTAACTACGGCTCCATCAAATGTATTGCCATTATTAAATGGATTATTTAATTTGCCCGGCATATTAATTCCTCCCGACCTTCCTGCAAAGTATATGTTATTAGAAACATCGAAAGCAAGGTCAGAGAAGTCATCGTCGCTAATATTAGTTGTGCCAGTATTTAAAAAAGAACCAAAATATGTAGCCCAGTTTAGGGCAGAAACAGTTGGTGTAAATTTAGCCACAATTGCATCGTACACTCTGCCAAAACCAGGGTCTTGAGCCTTTTGGGAAACGTTATAGGCTTGTGCATACTGACTACCACTTGCAAAAACAGGAATATTAGTAGATGCTGAGGAACCAGCAACATATAAATTTTTATTAGCATCAAGTTTACATTCGCTTAAATAATCATAATCACTACCGCCATAATAAGTACACCATAAGTTATTACTTAAATTATAATCCATCTGTAAAATAAAACCATCGTCTTTATCATTGCCAGTAATATTATTAAAATTTAAAGGGCCTTCAAACAAACTTTTATTATATGCTCCTGTTTTTGTTTGAATAGGGAAAATGCTAGAGGTTGTGATACCAACAACATAAACGTGCGAGTTTGCTTGGTCTACCTCAATATCAAGACATTGGTCGGTATTATTGCCTCCAAAATATGTTCTGTAATACAATTGAACATTGCCAGTAAAAAATTGACATATAAAGCCATCTCTATTACTGTAAATTGAAGACGGTTGAAATGGGGGAGTAAAGCCAATTTGTGTAGGGAAATTAACTGAACTAGATGAGCCACAAACAAAAACAATACCTCCATTATTGCTTTGCACGGAGTTTATAACATCGTTACCCGAACCACCCAAATAAGAACTGAAATTTAAGTTTTGAATTGCTGAGACTGTGGCAGTTGGCGAACCTTGATTTATTTGAATAATTAAAGGTAACGTTGGATTATAGGAACCCGCATTAATTTTATATGAATTGCCACCCGTCGCTATCCAACCATTTATACCTGATACTGTTGTTGTACTTAAAGAGGTGTTGACATTGTATATTTGAGGCTTTGCAAATTTAAAATTACCTATAAGCGTATTTATTGTTAAATCGTTTAATCCACTAATCGCACTACTACTGGCACCATTAAAATTCATAATTATGTCATTTGGATTGCCACCCGGCTTAACTACAAAATACATTTTAAGCCCTTTGTTATTACTGTAATAATGCAAATCAATATTTGGATATAAATTAGGAATCATTACTCTTGAAGCCCCTTTATTTTCAGTAATTGGATTAGTACTTACATAACTTAAAAAGTAATTTTCAATACCATCGTTATTAAACTGAAAAGGAATTGGTTTAGTATTGGCGTTACTTTTTGTAAATTCTAAATCGACCCTGTGTATAGAGTCGTTAGATGGATAGTTTTTAGAGGTATCTAATTTTGCAACTAAAAAAGATAAATTGTTATTTGATAAAATTAATTGTTGCGGATAGGTGCTTCTTGTACTAAACAGAACCTCTGTTGCAACTAGATTGCTTGTGTTCCTAATTTGCCCTACATTTGGATAAAAGTAATGACTTTTTGAACTTGCTTCGTTTGCGTTATTATAATCTATAGGAAAATAAACAGGTGTTTGATTTATTTTTATTGTTGCATAATCGAATTTAGCATTACTGTTTAAAGCGGCGCCAGCCACGTAAATATCGCCTGTAGAATTTATAACTAAATCAACTGCGGCATCTTGACCGTTTTGTGCGCCATTTACCAACTCTTCCCACGTTTTATTACCACCTGGCGTAATTTGATAAACGAAAATATCGGAGTTTACACCTAATTTTTGACCACACACATAAAAATGGTTAGCTATTGGGTCGGTTGCTATTTGTGGCATTGCGCTTGAATAGGTTAAACCTGTTGAAACTTTATTTACCCATTGTTGAGTACCACTATTGTTATACATTATACTGTGGTATTCGTAAATACTTCCGTTTAATGAAATACCAGTAATCGCATAGTTTCCTGTGGCATCTTTTACTAATGCAGTTGCTATGTTATTGGAGTTTGCAAAATCGTATTGTTTATTAAAAATAGTATTGCCATTGTTGCCGTTATATTTTACGGTTACATAATCGTTGCCTGTTGTTGTATTGTTTACATTACCAACTACAACAACATCGTTACCATCTGCAATTAAAGCATAAGCCATGTCGTTACTGTTAGCTGTTCCATTTTCGGATTTTGTCCAAACTGTTGCGCCAGTTGTTGGGTTTAAACGAAGCGTAACTAAATCGCTATTTGCACTTGCGTTTACGGCACTACCAGTAACGTAAAGGCGATTGCTATTAAATGCTAAAGAAATAGCCTCATCGTTAGCATTACCAGCACCTGCAAAAGTTACAGCAAATAATTGTGTACCGCTTGCATTGTAACCTATGGTAACATAATCGCGGTTACCTGCACTGTTTGTTGTGTAGCCTGTAACAAAAACATTTCCGCTTGGGTCTAACGTAATAGCGTTTCCAATATCGTTCCCATTAGAAATTCCATTAAAACGTTTTACCCAAACTAAAACTCCCGCAGAAGTGTATTTTGCAGTAAAAATATCTCTTCCAGTACCAGTTCCATCACTTTCGCCAGTGATGTAAAAAAAGTTACCCGATGGGTCTAAAATAATTGCTTTAGCATTATCTACACCACCATTATCATAACTTACCGAAAATTGAAATGTACCTGCCGCATCGTATTTTATTGTTGTAGCATCTTGATTACTAGGATTAATTGGATAAGTGTAACCTGTTTGATATACATTATTACCTGCATCAATAGCTGATGGAACATTACTAATGCCATTTTTTTCGCTAAAAAATTGTTTCCACGCTATATTGGAAACGACTTGCGAAGTAGAGTTTAAGGCAATTAGGCTTAATACTCCGAGTGTTAGTTTTTTTATCATTTTGTTTTATTTTTTTAAGGATTATTAAATGTAATATTTTTTGGAATTAAGGTTGAATGTAATTTGTGAATATTAAATGAATGTGTTTTAAAAATTAAATTTTAGAAATGTGAATAAGTTAAGTTCAAGGGAAACCGAATGTTTTTTTATAGAATGAAGTCAGGCAACAGTTTGTTGCTAACAAAAAAAGAAAACCATACGCCTGTGGCTTGCGCTTTTGACTGAGCGGAGCGAGATGCGCAAAGGAAGTGCAAAGCACGCCTATTATGTGTGTGAGGAAATTTAACTGATTTTGTTTTTGCCTGCCTCTTGCAAAAACAAATTGAGTTAAATTAGTAATAGCAAAACTGGGTTTGAAAAACCCAAAAAAGTGCGAG
>JANYEQ010000042.1 GCA_025363015.1 Bacteroidota bacterium | reverse complement strand
TATGATGATAGTAAAATAGAACAAGTTAGAAACGGTTACGTTAAACCAGGAGGAAATCATCACGCGTTAATATTCAGAAATGATGATGGGAAATACTTAGATAAAGTTGTTTCTTTTTGGGAAGCAATAAATATAGGAAATTTGAATATTCAGCAAACAGGTAAACCTTATCCAATTATAGAAAGAAAAGATAATTCGGAATATGGAACTTTTCAATTTTCCATGATGATAAATGATTTATTTGTATTCGATTTAAAACATTCTGAGAACCCCACTGAAAATGAAATTAATTTTCTTAATAGAAAAAATAGACCAATTGTGAGCAAGAAATTATTTAGATTACAAAAAATGAGTAAAAGTAGTAGTGGACAATTTTTAATCGATTTTAGACATCATTTAGAAACTACTGTTAACAGAAATGATAAAGAACTAAAAGATATTACATGGTGTACAATTTCTAAAAATTCAGATTTATCAAGACTTACTAAAATTAGTATTAATCATTTAGGTGAAATAATAAAAATAGGAGAATGATAAAACGTACACTCTATTTCGGTAACCCATCCTATTTGAGTATTAAACATAGTCAATTAACTATTCGTTTGCCCGAAGTAGAAAAAAACGATTTATTACCCACCGAGTTTAAACGAGATGCTTTAGCTACCATACCAGTTGAAGATATTGGCATAGTAGTGATTGATAATCCACAAATAACCCTAACCAGTGGCTTGTTGCAAGCCTTACAAGAAAACAATGTAGCGGTAATTATTTGTGATTACCGCCACATGCCACAAAGTTTATTATTACCCATTGAGGGCAACAGCATACAACAAGAGCGTTACGAAGCACAATTAAGTGCGAGCGAGCCTCTAAAAAAACAATTGTGGCAGCAAACCGTTTCTCAAAAAATAAAAAATCAAGCGGCTGCTTTAGAAAGTAAAACTTTACCAGCCGATTATTTAATACCCCTGCATCGCAACGTAAAAAGTGGCGATACGGATAATTGTGAAGCAACAGCAGCTGTGTATTATTGGCAAACTATTTTTAAACATATTAATGGTTTTGTTCGCCATCGCGAAGGCCCACCGCCTAATAATTATTTAAATTATGGTTACGCTATCTTGCGAGCCACTATGGCTCGAAGCATAGTAGCTGCGGGTTTACTTCCTACCCTTGGTATTTTTCATAAAAACAGATATAATGCCTATTGTTTAGCAGATGATTTAATGGAGCCTTACCGCCCCTATGTTGATCAAATTGTGCATCAAATGGTTGCCGAAATGGGCATAACTGATGATATGACGAAAGAACATAAAGCTATTTTATTAAAAATACCAGCCATTGATGTTACCATTGATGGAGAAAAAAGCCCGTTAATGATTGCCACACAACGAACTGCGGTGAGTTTGGTAAAATGTTTTAATGGTGAACAACGAAAAATACTTTATCCTGAATTGTAATAAAACCCTTCGAGGGTTTACAAGGCCAAAGGTTTTACCCTCGAAGGGTTAACCAAACAGGGTTCAAAAATTTTACACCGAAGAGGGGGATAAAAAAGTAAGAAAACCCTTCGAGGGTTTACAAGGCGCAAAGGTTTTACCCTCGAAGGGTTATAGCAAATAAAAATAAATTACAATGCAAAATAAATTAGAAACATTACAACCAGATACCTTTTACCATGTTTATAACAGAGCAAATGGTAGCGAGCAACTATTTATAGCTGACGAAAATTATTTGTTTTTTTTAAGAAAATACAAAGAAAATATTTCTTCCATTTGTAATACCTATTGTTACTGTTTAATGCCAAATCATTTTCATTTTTTAGTAGCAATTAAAAGCCAACAAGAATTAGAATTATTTTTTAATCAAAAATTATCCGCTAGCAAAACCCTTCAAGGGTTTAAAACCCTTGAAGGGTTAGCAAAGCAAAATGCAATTTCTAAACTCTTAAGCCAACAATTTTCGCATTTATTTAACGCATATACCCAAGCCTTTAATAAACAATATAATCGTAAAGGTAGTTTGTTAATGCACCCTTTTAAACGCAAAAAAATTAGAGATACTACTTATTTATTACAATTAGTAAAATACATCCACTACAATCCTATTGAAGCTAAATTAGCAAGTGAATTAAACAAATGGAAATTTTCATCTTATGCCAGTTTAATTTCAAAAACACCAACACTACTTAAAAGAGATGAGGTGTTAGATTGGTACAATGACTTATTTAATTTTATTTATGTTCATAAAATAGTGCCATCTGATAGTGATTTTAACTATTTAGAAGAATAATTTACACATAAATACACCATGAACCTAAACACCGAACGCTTAAACGCCTACCGAGTTATGTGGACATTAGTAATGTATGATTTACCAACCGAAACAAAAAAAGAACGAAAAGCGGCAGCACGTTTTCGTAAAGATTTAATGCAAGATGGTTTCAGTATGTTTCAGTTTAGTATGTATGTGCGCCACAGTGCCAGTAGCGAAAATGCCGATGTGCATAAAAGACGAGTAAAAACTTTACTGCCAGAACATGGTAAAGTTGGTATTTTGCAAATAACCGATAAACAATTTGGACAAATGGAATTATTTTACGGAACAAAAAAGCATAACTTACCAGATGTACCACAACAATTAGAGTTATTTTAGCTACATTATTTGTCAGTTTGAGCGTAGTAGAGAATAAATTAACATTTCCATAAACAAAAAATTCACCTCTTGGGTGAATAATTGTTCGATAAAACCTTATTTTTATTATTGATACATTTACCTAAAACCCTTGATTTTGTTGTGGTTTTTGACCCATCTGTTTTTATCAATAAGTCAAAGATACATTTTGAAAGCAAATCACAACAGCTTCATCAGTCCTAAACCATTTTTTTCGGGTGTTTATCAATAAGTCAAAGATATATTTTCTGGTAGTGCTTCGCTCTCCCTTATAGCTTATACTATTTTATTTAAGCAACTTCTACGACACTCTCTTAATCAATGCCATGTAAAACCCATCAAAACCTTGGCTTGGCAGGATAGACTTATCTTTCACAAATTCAAAGTTTTTATTATCGGCTAAAAATTTATCTACTTGCTTACGGTTTTCGCTTGGTAAGATGCTACAAGTAGAATACACTAATTGCCCGCCTTTTTTTGTCATTGATGAATATTCGCTCAATATTTTTTGTTGAAGTTCTTTAGTTCGTTCAATAAAACCAATATCTAATTTCCATTTAGCA
>JANYEQ010000116.1 GCA_025363015.1 Bacteroidota bacterium | reverse complement strand
TTGCATAATTTTGCTTCTATTGCAATTATTGTTCAGCTATGTTTAGTATATTTTATATCAACTTTAGCCAAATTAAATAATAACGAATGGTTAAATGGTACGGCAATAGCAACTATACTTCAAGTTAAGCATTACTCAATTCATTTTTTTTATTATTCAAAGCAAAATACATTAAGTGTAATTATAAATTATGCTGTACTTTTTTATCAATTGCTTTTTCCGTTGTTAATTTGGTTTAAAAAAATAAAAATCCCGTTGCTTTTAATAGGAATACTAATGCATTTATTTATTGCATGTGTTATGGGCTTAATAAGCTTTGGCTTTATAATGATTTTAGGCTACGTTTATTTTTTTCCAACAAAAAAAGTCTGTATTAAATAAATACAGACTTTTTAAAAAAAATCAAATTAAATTATACGGTTAAGGCTTCAATTTCTAACTCTGCTTTTTTAGTTACTTTTTCAACTACATCAGGAATATTAGTACCCGCTACACCATGTACTTCAACATCAGAAATACCCATAAAGCCTAAAATTTGTTTTAAATAGCTACTTGCTAAATCATAATCGCTGCCAATTGGCGCACCACCAGTAGCTAAAACTAAATACGCTTTTTTACCATGTACTAAACCTTGGTACTGCCCAGGCCCCGAAAAGCCAAATGTTACACCCGCACGTACAACTAAATCAATCCAACTTTTTAATGCGGCCGGAATTCCGAAGTTGTACATTGGTACACCAATTACATATACATCGGCATTCAAAAATTCTTGCACTACTTCATTAGGTACTTTTAATTCGTTTTTAATAACATCGTTGTGTGTTGATGGATCTGAGTAAAATCCTGCAATCATATTGCTTGTTACCAACGGTAAGCCTTTACTAACATCACGAGTTACTACTGTAGCATCTTTAAACTTAGATACTAATAAATCAACCAACTTATTGCTGTGGCTGTTTGCACCATTCGGGCTACTTTTTACTACTAAAATTTTTTTCGACATAATTTATTTTTTAATGTTTAGAATACAAATATATATACATTACTTAATATACTTTGTATAGTTACTATTAAATTTTTGTTAATTTTTAACTACCAGTTATTTTTAGTACTTTTGTGTAGTAAATGAATAGTTTAAGTTGTATTGAATGTCCTGTTAAGTTTTTTGTTTCCATTGCTGGTGGTAAATGGAAGTTGGCTATACTTCACAATCTTACCAAAAAAGGCAAACGTTTTAATCAAATTATAGAAGCAGTTAATGGCATTACGCCACGTATGTTAATTAAAGAGTTAAAAGAGTTAGAAGATCACAACCTAATTAAACGCGAAGTATTTGCAGAAACTCCTGTTTTAATTTTATACTCGCTTACAGACCAAGGTAAATCATTACAACCCGTTATTGGAAATGTAGTTAACTGGAGTGTAAAACATATGCAAAGCATAAAAAAATCTAATATTCATCAATAAATAATATATTTGTAACATGTTTACATTAGAACAATTAAAAGACTTGAATGAGCGCAGTGGCGCGTTGAGGGGGTTTCTTTGACTACGATAAGAAGAAACACGATTTAGAACTCTTAGAAGAAAAAACACTAGACCCCACCTTTTGGAACGACTCTAAAAAAGCCGAAAAAATGTTGAATGATGTTAAGCAATTAAAGTTGTGGACCGTTTCGTTTGATGAACTTTCTCGCCAAATAGAAGATTTAAACACGCTTTACGAATTTTACAAAAGTGGCGATGCTACAGAAGAAGAGACAGTTTTAGAATTTAATTTAGTTTTAAAAAAATTAGATGAAGTTGAGTTTAAAAATATGTTGCGTAGTAACGAAGACCGCTTAAGTTGTGTATTGCAAATTAATGCAGGTGCTGGCGGAACAGAGAGTTGCGATTGGGCAAGCATGCTGATGCGTATGTATTTAATGTGGGCCGAAAAACAAGGCTTTAAAGTATCCGAGTTAGACTGTAATGGGGGAGATGTAGCAGGAATAAAATCTGTTTCGTTACAAATTGATGGTGATTTTGCGTATGGCTTTTTAAAAGGCGAAAATGGTGTACACCGCTTGGTACGCATTAGTCCTTTTGATAGCAATGCTAAACGGCATACCAGTTTTGCTTCGGTATATGTTTACCCTGTGGTGGATGATACCATAGAAATTAATATTCATCCTAACGATATTGAAATGAGTACCTCGCGAAGCGGAGGTGCTGGCGGACAAAATGTGAATAAAGTAGAAAGTAAAGTACAGCTAACGCATAAGCCTTCGGGTATTGTGGTGGTGTGTCAAATAGAACGCTCGCAATTGGGTAACCGTGCAAAAGCCATGCAGATGTTGCGTTCGCAGCTTTATGAATTGGAAATGCGAAAACGTAATGAAGCAAAAAATGCAGTGGAAGAAGGAAAAATGAAAATAGAGTGGGGCTCACAAATACGCAGTTACGTGTTACATCCGTATAAAATGGTAAATGATCACCGTACCGAATTAAAAATTACTAATGCCGAAGCCGTGTTAGATGGTAATTTGGAAGAATTAATAAAAGCGTATTTAATGGCTTTGGGTGGAAAACAAACTAATAAAATAAATTAAAAAATGCAACATCAAGTAAAAGCAAAAAAACATTTAGGCCAGCATTTTTTAAACGATACTACTATTGCTAAACAAATAGTGGATGCCTTGCTTGAAAAAGACAAAACAACGCCCATAATTGAAGTTGGCCCCGGTACAGGCGTTTTAACTCAATATTTAATTAATGAAGTTGATAAATTTTATGCTTTAGATGTAGATACCGAGTCGATACAGTTTTTAAAAACTACTTATTCCGATAAAAAAGACAAAATTATTGAAGCCGATTTTTTAAATAGTGATATTCAAAAATTAGTGGGTAATAAATTTAATGTTATTGGCAATTTTCCGTACAATATTTCAAGTCAAATTATGTTTAAAGTATTGGAACATAAACAAGATGTTAATATTGTAGTAGGTATGTTTCAAAAAGAAGTGGCCGAACGTTTAGCCGAAAAGCCAGGTAGCAGAACTTATGGCATTTTAAGTGTTTTTTTACAAGCGTTTTATGATATAGAGTATTTATTTACTGTCAATGAAAATGTATTTACACCACCGCCAAAAGTAAAAAGCGCTGTTATTAGAATTATTAGAAACGAGCGCCAGCACTTAAATTGCGACGAAAAACTTTTTTTTAGAGTGGTGAAAACGTGCTTTAATCAACGTCGTAAAATGATACGTAATTCAATTATGCCTTTGTTAGAAAACCGAGAATTAACGCACCCTTTTTACGAAAAACGCCCAGAACAGTTAAGTGTAGAGCAGTTTGAAGAATTAACGTTGTTTGTTGAAAAAAATATGACTACTAAAAATTAATACCACTAAAATTACTTACAAAAATTTTCTTTTAAATCTTCGGCAATTTGCGAACCTGATTTTATAGCATTACCAATTATTTCGCAGGCTTTTGTTTTATTTTTTTGACTTTGATAGATATACGCTAACCCAAAGTAAGCATCGTAATTTTTTGGGTCTATATTAATGGTATTTTCATAATCTTTAATGGCTTCTGTTTGATGACCTAAAAATTCATACCAATATCCTCTAGAATAATAGGCTTGCGAATACATAGGTTTTTGCGATACGCAATCGTTTAAATCTTCAATGGCTTTTTTGTAGTTTTCAATTAAGCCAAAAGCAGTTGAACGGTTATATAAAGCTTTAATGTGTTTACGATTTTTATCAATTACAATGCTAAACTCATCAATGGCGCTTACATAACTTTTCTCCGAAAAATAAATTAAGCCTTTTAAATAGTGAGCGTCTAAAAAATCTGGAAAAGCAATCATTAAACTTGCGCACACTTTTTTAGCTTCGGCATATTTATTATTTTTTAGCAATACTACACCTTTATAATATAAGGCGCTATCTTTAAAATAATTGGCGTTTATACACGAATCGAGCATTGTTACTTTTGTTTTATAACCAACCTCAGGGTTTAGTGTATAAAAACTTATTTGTGAAAAGCCACTTAAACTAAAGGTTATGATTAAATATAAAATAATTTTTTTCATAAGTTTATATAATTGTTTTTTATGTGTCGTATGTTTTAGCCCGTTTTTTTAATTGTTGTTGATTAAGGAAAACAGGGTTATTTCATTTTTTTAAAACTCTAATGCTGGACATCTGGCTATTGCTCTGTTGCCTGTAAATTTTGTATTTAAACCCATTGGCGTAACTCCAATCATTAATTCATAGCTATTTGGAGAAACAGAACTTAAGTTATTAATACTATGTGAATAGGCCATACCTATTGATAAATTTTTTAATAGTTTTAGTTGAAAAACACCGCCTATAAAATTTGTATTTCTTGCGCTTATTCCCACGCCAAATAAATTATTGTAATACAGCATTACATTTACATCTACATTTGGTGCGCTTAGTATAGCATTGTTTATGGCAATAGAAGGTAGCAGCACAAAATCGTGTGAAACAGGAATAAACCTACCGTATGCTATATAAATATTGGGGTTTAAGTACGAGGGGCCTCCAACTTGTTTGCCATTCTTTTTAATAATATCTTTTTGCTGAATAACGGTTAATTGTCGCGCACATAAATCAAAAAAAAACTTTTTACTTGATAATCTAAAGCCCGGAATAATATCAGGGTAAGAATAGGTATAGGAATTTGTTTTTTTAACCACAGGGTCGTTAGCATCTAACAAGGATGTGCTAATTAAAAATTTACGAAAACCTGCTTGCACACCTAACGACATAATAATATTTTTATTTAATAATAAATGAAACGCATAACTAGCATACACGTTATTATTGGCCATAACGCCACTTTGGTCAGTTTCAATATAAGCCCCAACATTTTGCCAATAGTGATAGCTGCGTGGCGGACGAATAGTATATGAAAAATTTACAAAGTTTTGTTTAGGCGCATTATCAAAGGCAGTCATGGTTCTGGTAATGCCAAATATGTAATTAATGGTTTGGTTAATATCTGTACCACTTGCAGCAGGATTAACCCCCGCTTTATTAAAAACATATTGGGTATATATGGGTACTTGTTGTGCTTTAATTAAAAACACAAAACAAATACATAAATATGTCATTACCTTTTTCAATGTAAATTTATAGCAAGATATAAAAAAATTTATAGGGGATCAACATCAATTAAAATTTTATATCGCCAATTTTTGTAATTGTTTTGCAATTGGTTTAAAGCTGTATAAATTACTTCTCTAATTTTTTGTGGCGAGTTTTGTTTTATTGTTTTAATTAAAATACGTTTATAAAACTGATTTTTAATTTTTGATACTAATGGAAACTCAGGCCCCAACAGGTTTTTATCAAATGTTGGTTTTAGTAAACTAAATAATTCCTGTGCCAAATGGTTTACTTCGTTAATATCTTTACTTACTATATTTAATTCAAACAAACGTATAAAAGGTGGGTAGTTATGTTCTTGTCTATCTTTCAAGGTCTCTTCATAAAATGTAGCTTGTGTATTTTCTTCAATATGTTTTATAACGGTATGTTGCGGTTGCGAGGTTTGTATAAATACCTTGCCTTTCTCTATGCTTCTACCCGCTCGACCTCTAACTTGTGTAATTAATTGAAAGGCTTTTTCAAACGATCTAAAATCAGGAAAATTTAAACTCGAGTCGGCATTTAAAGCACCCACCACACTTACGTTGTTAAAATCTAATCCTTTTGTAACCATTTGGGTGCCAATTAAAATATCAACTTGCCCACTTTCAAAATCATCAATTATTTGTTTGTAAGCATATTTACTGCGCGTACTATCTAAATCCATACGTGCAATTTTTGCTTGTGGAAAAAGTATTTCAATATCTTCTTCAATTTTTTCGGTACCTATGCCTTTAAAATGCAATTGATTACTACCGCAAGCAGTACATACTTTTGGCGGCGTAATGGAATAACCACAGTAATGGCAGGTTAATTTTTGTGAATGTTTATGATAAATTAAACTCACATCGCACTGCACACAATGAGGCACGTGGGCACATTGTTTACACTCGGTATAGGGCGCAAAGCCTCGCCTATTTTGAAATAAAATAATTTGTTGTTTTTTAGTTAAGGCGGTATTAATGGCATCAAAAAGAGGAGGCGTTAAACACGCTTTCATGTCTTGATTTTGTTCAAACTGTTTTACATCACATACTTCAATATGTGTGCCACCACTTTTTACATACTGCTGTTTTAATTCTACTAATTCGTATTTATGTTGTTGCGTATTATAATAGGTTTCAATACTGGGTGTAGCACTTCCTAAAATAATGTTGGCTTTGTGTAAATGTGCTAAATACAAAGCGCCATCGCGGGCATTGTAGCGTGGGCTTGGGTTTTGTTGTTTAAACGAATTATCGTGTTCTTCATCTACAATTACTAAACCTAAATTTTTAAAGGGTAAAAATAAACTTGAGCGCGCACCTAAAATTATTTTATATTCTTTTAATTCGCTTCCACTCCGTTCTGCGTTACTTTCCTCAGTGTTTTGATTTAATATATTATTCCAAATTTCTACCCTTTCGTTTTCGCTAAAGCGCGAGTGGTAAACGCCAACTAATTCGCCAAATACAGCTCTTAATCGGGTAATTAATTGTGTGGTTAAAGCAATTTCGGGTATTAAATAAAGCGTTTGTTTATTTTGTTTTAAAACGTTTTTAATAAGTTCAATATAAATTTCGGTTTTACCGCTACCCGTTACACCATGTAAAAAAACAGACTTATGCGTTAAAAAGCAAGTGTTAATTTTTTCATAAGCTAGGGTTTGCTCTTCGCTTAATTTTTTAAAGTTTGTATTGCTTTTTTCAAATAGTAAACGCCCTACTTCAAATTGCGCTTCAATTAAAATATTTTTTTTAACTAAGGCTGTAATTGCTGTTGTTTCTACTTTTTTTAAGAGTTCTGTTTTTTTTATCCAACCTTCTAATTTTTCGTTATTGGTTTTATGAAGATGCAAAAAATACAATAGCACTTCAGCCTGTTTAAATGCTTTTTTTTCGAGTTGTGTTAAGGTTTCTCCTAATTTTTGTTCGTTTAAGTAATCAGCGTTCAATTTTAAAAACGATTGAAATTTAGGTTTGTATTTATCTTTTACCTCTTCATAAATAATAATTGCATTTTTTTTCAATAAATTATTTATAATAGGTTGAATGGATTTTATGCCTAATAGTACACTCACATCGTCAAAACTCATATTAGTTGTGGTGTGAAGAGTATCTAATAATTTATGTTCTCGCTCCGTAAAAAAATTATGGTTGGTTTCTTCAAAATTAAATTCGGTATTTAATTGTATGTGTGAGGTGCTACTTAATTTTAATCCGCTAGGCAGCGCTGCATTCATAACATCGCCAGGGTTGGCACAATAGTAAAAGGCAATCCAATCCCAAAAATTTAATTGGGCTTGTGTTACAATGGGTGTGTCGTCAAGCACGGCATCAATATATTTTGCTTCGTATAGTTTTGGTGGTAATTGATGGATGGCATAAATTATACCCGTGTATATTTTTGATTTACCAAATTGAATAAGCACACGTTTACCAATTTGTATCGTGGTATTAAAATCAAATGGAACGCGATAAGTGTATTTATTGGGTACACCAAGTGGAACAATTACATCTACAAAAAAAGTGGTTTGTTGCATTAACTTATTATATATGCTAAAATTATTCCCAAGCCCATCATAGCTACCTTTGCATAATTATATTTATGATGCTCGCTGGTTTCAAATAAAATAGCAGTAGATATGTGTAAAAAAATACCAATTACTAATGCAAATGCAATTTGGCTAAAGTAAACATAAGAGGATAAACCAAAAGTATGTAAGGCATAGCTTGCTAAGTAGCCCAAGGGCGTCATCATTGAAAATAAAACTAATAATAAAAATATTTTTTGTTGATTAGAATTATGTTCGCGTAATAGCGAAACAAATGCAATAGAAATAGGAATATTGTGCATTGCCAAACCTAAAATTAATTGATAATTAATAAATGTAGCTTGCGAACCAGCATTGGCATTGTAAATGGGTAAGCCTTCTAAAAAAGAGTGTATCATTAAGCCTACCATAATACCATAAGGCAAATGATTTTTACAATTGCTGCTGTGTAAATGTACGTGCCCATGCTCTATACCCGTACTAAAGGTATCTATTACCAATTGCAAACAGAAACCTAGTACTATGTATAAACCTATTTGCTTTACTTGTTGCTGCGCATAGGCTTCGGGTAATAAATGCATAATTGAAATAGAGAATAAATACGCGGCACTTAATGCTAAAAGTAAACGTAGTTTGGTTTGATTTATTTTTATATACAGAGCTAAGCCGCCTGATATTAAAATTGGAATTATTAAACCGAGTATTGCTAAAAGAGGATTCAAAACTAAAAAATTATTTTTTAAAAATTAAAATTAAACGGTCAGATGTTTGGTTATTAAAAACATCTAAATTATAATTACCAAATGTATTTACCAATTTTAAATTACAGGCTTTGGCAAAGTTCTCAAAATCAGTTTTTATGAGTAAAGATACCGTTTCTTCAAAAAAATATTTTTTAGCATGGGCTGTAAATTCAATGCGTTTGTTAATAGTATTGTTTATTATTTGTTTTGTAATACTAAAATGTATTTCGTCTCGTTTTTCAATATAATTGGGTTTTAATGTAGCGCATACTTTATTTGCATTAAAAAAATCAATTACAAAATAACTATTTGGTTTTAAGGCTTGTGCCACATACTTAAAAGTTAAAAAATTATCGTTTATATTTTTAAAATAGCCAATGCTGGTAAATAAATTAAAAACGCCGTCAAAATAATTGTTGTAAAAAGGTGTGCGCATATCATGTATAAAAAAATCTAAGCTTGGGTTAGCATATAATGTTGCTTCTTTAATGCTATCGTTTGCTAAATCTGTTCCTACAACGGTAAAGCCTTTTTTATTAAGCGCAATGGCATGACGACCTTTGCCACAAGCCAAATCCCAAAGTTTAGCCTGTGGGTTTAAATTTAAAAAGGCGCACAAATTATCTATAAAAAAGTTAGCTTCGTTTTCATCTCTGTTGTTATACAGTAAATGATAATAGGGCGAGTTAAACCAATTTTTAAACCACTCAGCTTGTATCATATCACAAATGTACTAAAATACCCTAATTTTTTAGTTGTTACTTTTTTATTATAAATATTAATAATCTAATTAGTTTTTTACTTAATTTTAGTTTTAATGTTAAAAAAAATAATAGTGTTTTTATGTGTAGGATTAGTTTATAATTCTATTGCACAAATAAATCCGTTTATATTCGAAAATGCTTTAGATGGCTTGCATGATAGCGATGTTATCTATTTTAATAAATGCAAATTAAACATTGAACAAGAGCATTTTGTGGTAGCAATTTTACCACTCGAAAAAATAATTTCAAAAAATCCGCAAAATAAGTACTTAAGTTACCTGCTAGGTATTTGCTATTGTTATGATGCTGATGCTTATGAAAAAGCCATTCCTAACATTTTAAAAGTAAAACAAGATTCTGAAAAAATTGAAGATTACTATTATAATTTAGCCTACGCTTATCAAAAAAATGATAGTATAACTAAGGCTATTACTAATTACGAAATAGAACTAAAAATTGAAGAAGCAAAATTTATAAAACCAACAAAATATATTAAAGAAATTAATTATAGAATTAACCAATGTAAAATATTTGATTCGTTTAAAAACAAATCTAATGCGGTAAAAATAAAAAATATTGGTAAGCCTATTAATACCGATGGAGCCGAGTATTGCCCATTAATACCCAGTAACGAAAGTAGTTTAATTTACACCTATCGTGGCGAAAAAGCGAAAGGATCTACTCAAATATTAAAAGCAAAAAAATTAATTACATCTACAAACTCTGAATTATTTTTTGAAGATATTTTTATTTCAAAAAAAATTAATGATAGCACTTGGAGCATGCCACAAGGTATTGATAATTTAAATACCATTATGCATGATGCTGCGGTTAGCCTGAGTTTTGATGGTTCGCAATTATTTATTTATAAAAATGTAGGCTCTGGCAATGGCGATTTATATTTAAGCAAGTTAATGGGCGATACATGGACACGTCCTGTTTTACAAATAGGCTTAAATACAAGTGCTTGGGAGGGTAGTGCTTGTTTTATGCCACATGAAAACAAAATAATTTTTGTGAGCGAACGTAAAGGAGGTTTTGGTGGAAAAGATTTATATAGTGCCGAAAAATTAAAAGAAAATACCTGGGGAAATATTAAAAATTTAGGAGCTATTATAAATACTAAGTTTGACGAAGATGCGCCCTTTGTAACTGCCGATGGTCGTATCTTATTCTTCTCATCAAATAATGACAAAAGTATTGGAGGTTACGATGTATTTAGAAGTGATTTTAAAAATAACGAATGGCAAAAACCATACAATTTAGGGCCACCAATAAATACCGATAACGATGATAAATATTTTACGGTACGTGCCGATGGCAAAAAAGGGTATTACTCATCCTATAAACAAGGAGGTAAAGGCGAACAAGATATCTATAGCGTAGAACCTGGCATACCTGGTATACCAATTTCGTTATTGCAATTAGAAGGTTTAGTAACCATTGATAATAAACCTACTGAAGCCGAAATAGAAATACACTCATTACTTAAAAACAAACGACATAATATACAACTTAACGCAAATAAACAAAGTGGCAAATTTTTATCAAATCTTGCTGCTGGCGATAGTTACGAAATTGTTGTAAAAGTAAATCAATTCCCACCACAAATATTAGAAATAACAACCGAAGGCATTGATTCGTTTTTAGTATTAAACGTATTTGCCGATTTTATTAGCCCAGCGTATGACAAAAGAATTAGCGAACTTAAGGCATCCATTAAAAACAATCTAAGTTTCGATATACAAGCATTTGCTACTAAGTATGGTAATTTTACCAAAGATAATTTAACCTATAAAGTACAAGTGGGCGCTTTTAAGTTATTTGAAAATTTTAGTTATAATAATGCCTTGAATTTACCTAAAATTATCAGACAAACGGATGATGACCGTATTACACGTTTTACCATGGGAAATTATAAAACGTACAATGAAGCCACTGCTTTATTAGATATTGTAAAAAAAAATAATATTAAAGATGCCTTTATAATTGCTATTTATAATGGCACTAAAAAACAATTATATCAATTAATTGCCGAAAAAATAGTTGATTAAACACTATAAAATACCATTAACCCGCTAAATTAAGTTTATTACGCGCTTCTATTTTTAAACAGCCACATTATGCTCTCGTAATGCATCATTTAACGATGTTTTTAAATCGGTACTTGCTTTACGTTTACCTATAATTAAAGCACAGGGTACTTGAAATTCTCCAGCCAAAAATTGTTTAGTATAGCTGCCAGGTATTACTACACTTCGTTCAGGCACATAGCCTTTTGTTTCTATTGGCTTCTCACCACTAACATCTATTATTTTGGTACTTTGGGTTAGTACTACGTTGGCGCCTAATACAGCTTCTTTACCTACCCTTACGCCTTCTACTACTATGCAACGGCTACCAATAAAACAATCGTTTTCAATAATTACTGGTGCGGCTTGTACTGGCTCTAACACACCACCAATACCCACCCCACCACTTAAGTGCACATTTTTGCCAATTTGTGCGCAACTTCCAACGGTTGCCCAAGCATCTACCATGGTGCCACTATCCACATAAGCGCCAATGTTTACAAAGCTTGGCATACAAATTACACCCTTTGCTAAATAGCTGCCATATCTTATTATCGAGCCTGGCACTGTTCTAATACCAGCTTCTTGCATATTTAATTTTAAAGGAATTTTATCATAATACTGTTCAGGGCCTTCTTGCATAATTTTCATTGGCATCGTTGGAAAATATAAAATAACCGCTTTTTTAATCCATTCGTTTACTTGCCACGTACCGTCGGCTTTTGGCTCTGCCACTCTAATTTCGCCCTTATCTAATAAATTAATAACGGTATGAATTGTTTTTACAACAGTTTCATCTTTCAATAATTCTCGGTTTTCCCAAGCTTGTTCAATAATTTTTTGCATAATTTTTTAAATAAAAAAGCAAGATAAACATTTATATTATAATGTAAAAAATACTCGCGTCATTAAGCCATCCAATTTTTATTTACTCTAAAAACAGTGTTATAATTAAAATAAATATGTAAATAAATGTTAAAACTGTTAAATGGGCACAGTTAGTGCTTACCTTTAATTAATAATTTAACAATTATAAAATTATGGATACTATTAAAACAAAAATTTTACTTGTAGAAGACGACCCAAGTTTAGGACCCTTATTATTAGATTACTTAGAGGCTAAAGGTTTTGATGCCAAGCTAGCTGTAGATGGTAGTAAAGGCGCCGATGCTTTTTTTAAGGGAGCGTTTGATTTGCTTTTATTAGATGTAATGATGCCTGTTAAAGACGGAATTACCTTAGCTAAAGAAATTAGAGTGGCCAATAAAAATGTACCAATAATATTTTTAACTGCTAAAAGCATGAAAGAAGATACTATTGAAGGTTTTAGCGCAGGAGCCGACGATTATATTACAAAACCATTTAGCATGGAAGAGCTTTTAGCGCGTATTACTGCAGTTATGCGTCGTAGTAATAAAGTACGAAGTACCGAAAGCGAAGAAGTAAATTATAAAATTGGAACATATCAGTTTAATTCTGAAAAACAAGTGTTGCAAAACAACGGCGTTGAACATAAATTAACTACTAAAGAAAGCCAGTTAATGCGTTTATTATGTGTTCATCAAAACGATGTATTGGATAGAAATTTTGCTCTAAAATCTATTTGGCACGATGATAATTATTTTAACGGACGAAGCATGGATGTTTACATTGCAAAACTTCGTAAATATTTAAAAGACGATAGTAAAGTTGAAATTATTAATATACACGGCAAAGGATTTAAACTATTAATTAATTCTTAAAATATGATTTTTTAAAAGCGTTCTTAATTTTTTTAAGAACGCTTTTTTATTTGTCATAACTACAAATTTACTAACTACCCCCTTAACAGCTAATGACTAAATTACAAATAGATTTAAGAAGCGATACAGTTACAAAGCCATCGGCACAAATGCTACAAGCAATGATGCAAGCCCCAGTTGGCGATGATGTTTTTAACGAAGATCCTACAATTAACGAATTAGAAAATTACACTGCTAATTTATTTGGCAAACAAAGCGCATTGTTTTGCCCAAGTGGCACCATGACAAACCAAATTGCCATTAAAGTACACACGCAACCTGGCAACGAATTAATTTGTGATATAAACTCTCATATATTTAATTATGAAGGTGGAGGAATTGCATTTAACTCGGGAGTACAAGCAAAATTAATACAAGGTAATGAAGGGAGGTTAAGCGCCCAATTAATTGAACCTGTAATTAATGGTAATTTTGATTGGCTTACCAAAACAAGTTTAGTATGTTTAGAAAACACGGTAAATAGGGCTGGTGGAAGCTATTATACCGTGGCACAAACTTTAGATATTACAGCGTTGTGTAAACAACATCATTTAAAATTGCATTTAGATGGCGCCCGTATTTTTAATGCACTTCAAGAAACGAACGAAACTCCGAGTGCGGTTGGTAATTGTTTTGATTCAATTTCTATTTGTTTATCTAAAGGGTTAGGTGCGCCCGTAGGTTCGCTATTACTTGGTACTGCCGATTTTATAAAGCAGGCCCGACGAGTGAGAAAAGTGTTTGGTGGGGGTATGCGCCAAGCAGGCTTTTTGGCTGCTGCCGGATTATTTGCTTTAAAAAATAATGTGGCTAGGTTAAAAGACGATCACATAAAAGCAAAACAGTTAGAAAGTGAGTTATTAAAACTAAATTATATTGAAAGTGTATTGCCTGTTTATACCAACATTGTAATTTTTAATTTAAAAAAAGAGTTAATTACGGGCGATGAATTTCAAAATATTTTAGCGCAACAACACATTAAAATTGCAGCTTTTGGCAAACATACTATTCGTATGGTTACGCACTTAGATTTTACGGATGATATGCTTACGCAAACAATTAACGTTTTAAAAAGTTTAAATAAATAAAATATATTTTAAACAGGACTTTAATTTTTTGTCATTAATTCTTTAATATATTTTACTGGGGCACTACCATAACTTAAAAATTGTTCGTGAAATTGTTTTAAGTTAAATTTTTCTCCTTGTTGTTTTTTTAGTGCTTCTCTAAAATCATAAATTTCGGTATAACCTGTAAAATAGCTGCACAACTGAACTTGGCTTAAACTTACTCTTCGCCATTTACCCTCGGCTTCGGCTTGTTGTTGAAAAGCTTGCTTGGTTAATAAATTAATACCATCTTCTTTACTTAAATTATTTACGTGTACTCCATAATCTAAAATAGTGTTACAAGTAGTGCGTAAATTCCATTTATAATACATGAGCCACATTTCTTTACTGCTTTCATTGGATGTTAAATTAGGATATCCGTTTTCTAACATCATACGCTCGGTATAAACTGCCCAGCCTTCTACCATAGCACCGTTTCCAAAAATTGCTTTTATAATACTTGGCGATTGGTTTGCGTAAATTAATTGTGTGTAATGCCCTGGTATGGCCTCGTGAATGTTTAATATTTGTAAAATATAATGATTGTATTCGCGCAAATAACTTTCGGTTCGTTGCTTATCCCAACCTCCAAAACTTCCAACATTATAATACGTGTTACCATTTTTATCATAAGGCCCAGGTGATGAAATTGAAGCTCCCGCCAAACCAGCCATGTATGCTGGTTCTTTACGCACGACTAATGGCTTGGTAGAATCGATAAAAATTAAATTTTTCTTTTTTATAAAATTTACCAAAACTGGTATTTGTTGTTCAATGGCTATTTGAAAGGAGTCGGCACTTACGTGATGAAGCGACAGTACATCAATTACTTGTTTTATTAACGCAAGTGTATCGGTTGGTTTTTTGATAAATCCTTTACCACCAACGGTTAATTTTTCGGGATTGTGAATATACTTTTCCCATAATTCGTTTGCTAAAATAAACATTTTTTGATGTAAATCTTTTTTATGCTCAATAGCTTTTTGATAAATTTGATAGGCGCTGTAGCCCGATTGAATATCAAATACAAATTTTTGAGCATATAATTCTTTACCTAATCTAAAACTACGGGGCGAGGTATTTTTATATTCTTTTAACCATTTTGCAAAATTATTTACGGCTTCAAAACTTTGATTGGCTGAGGTTTCAATTTGTTTTTTTTCGGCTGCTGGTAATTTACTTTTTAGCAAAGCATTTTTTACATCATCGGTAAAAACGCTTGCTCCGCCTAGGTTTTGAGAAATTGCTAATTCAGTATGTTCAATGGTTGGGTTTTTAATTTGTTTTTTTGCTTCTTCATAATATGCTTGCACGTTTTTTAATTTTAAACCAAAATTATGCAGTCGCACATCTAACGAATCGTAATTATTATTTAGCATTTCGGCAAAAACGCCACAAACATTATAATCGCTTGGATTCCATTCATAGGATTTTAAATTATTAATTGACCATTCAATACTTTTTAACTGATTTTCTATCATATAATAATCTGTTTTATTATTATTTGATAAAGTAGTTAAAGGATAATTTTTTAAAGAGTCTAAATTATTTTTTGAGAATGCCAATTCTAAATTTCGTTGTGCTTCATTGGGAATAATTAGCACACTGTCGTAATTGTGAAAACCCTGACCACTGGCCCAATTAGGGTATAATTTCCAAAGCAATAACACAAACTGCTCTTTATAAGCGTTAAACTGTGCATCTTTATTTTGGCTAGAGATTTCGCTTTCTGCTTTTTTAGAATTAGAATTACAACTGCATAAAATGGTAGTAACAAAAATTAAAATTATTATTTTTTTCATATTTAGATGTTTTTTTTAGTAAAAATTTTAGATATAAAATAGCAAGCGTTTACCGTTTTGTAATTCATTAAAAATACCATTATCGTAAACTAAATGGCCATTTACAAAGGTTTTTTCAATAGTACTTTTAAATGTGTGGCCTTCAAAGGGGCTCCACCCACATTTGTATAATAAATTTTGTTTACTAACGGTTTGCGGCTTATTTAAATTTACTAAAACTAAATCTGCAAAATAACCTTCTTTAATATAACCACGTTTTTCAATTCTAAATAAATCAGCAACATTATGGCTCATTTTTTCAACAATTTTTTCTAAACTTATTTTTTTATGGTGATAAAAATCTAGCATGGCTAAAATACTGTGTTGTACTAATGGACCACCACTTGGGGCTTGTAAATAGGGTTGCATTTTCTCTTCTAATGTATGTGGAGCATGGTCGGTAGCAATTACATCAATTGTATTATTTAAAACAGCTTCAAAAATTTTATCACGGTCGTATTGTGTTTTTACCGATGGGTTCCACTTTATAAAATTACCTTTTGTTTTATAATCATCGTCGCTAAACCAAAGGTGATGTATGCAGGCTTCGGCAGTAATACGTTTTTGTTTTAAAGGTATTTTATTTGTAAATAAACTTAATTCTTTAGCGGTTGAAATATGTAAAACATGTAAACGTGTATTATGTTTTTTTGCTAATTCAACTGCAAATGAAGAAGATTTAAAGCAGGCTTCTTCGTTACGAATAATAGGATGAAAGTAAGCAGGTAAATCCTGACCATACTCTGCTATAATTCGGGTTTGAGTTTCCTTCACAAGGGGATCGTATTCGCAATGGGTAGCGATTAAACAATTTAATTTTGAGAAAAATTCATCTATTGTTTTTTCATTATCTACCAGCATATCGCCGGTGCTTGAACCCATAAATAATTTTAAGCCACATACTTTTTTGTAATCAACTTTTAAAGTTTCTTCAATATTAGTATTGGTGCCACCCATAAAAAAGGAGTAATTTGCTAATGAGCACTCAGCTGCACGGTTGTATTTTTTTTCTAATTCTAAAATATTAACAGTTTGTGGATTGGTATTTGGCATTTCCATAAAGCTGGTAATACCACCAGCAACAGCCGCTTTTGCTTCGGTATAAATTTCGCCTTTGTGGGTTAAACCAGGTTCACGAAAATGAACTTGATCGTCGATTGCGCCTGGCAATAAATACAAGCCAGTAGCATCAATTTCAGTATAATTTTTTGGGTTATCAATGTTGCGTTCAATTTTATATATTAAACCACTTTCAATTAATACATCGTAAACATCTACTTCATTTTCGTTAACAACTGTTGCATTTTTAATTAAATAATTCATTCACCGTATTTTTTGTTAAATCTATATAATTTTTTTATGTCATTTTATAAATTATGATTTGGCTATTTAAATTTGATATTTTTAGAGGGTTAATTTGTTGTTTTAAAGCCAAAAGGTGATTTTTATAATAAATTATGTTTTTTAAAGCCAATAACTTAGTGAGTATGGCATTTAAATGAGTGAATAATTTTATATTTATAAATTAGAAGGGTAGTTTTATAAAAAATAATGACTATGAAAAAATTTAGTATAATTTTTGTGTTTATCTTTAGTATTTTAGTTTTGAATACCAGAGCTCAGCTTACGTTAAAAGATTCGTTAGATGGGTTTGATACAAAACATGCCTGGGAGCATACAGACAAGCTAACTACTTTAGAAGAAAAAAATTCATTTTACGAAGAAATAAAACGCAATTGGTTAAAAAGAAAATATAATTTAGGTGCTAAACCATTTGAGAATGGAAATCCAGCTCTTGCCAACAAACCTATTGGTGGTAATAATAGCACAATGCAAGGGCCTCAACCAGCAAATTGTACAAATATTGATTTTGAATCGGGTAATACAACCAGCTGGTTAACGTCAGGTTTAACGCAAGTAGTTAGTGGCGCTGGTCTAGATCCTAATTGCGGCTTTCCGTTAGTATTTCCAGGAGGTAATTCATCTTTAAAAATTAGTGGCGATTGGACAGTGCCAGGCCTTAATCAATCTAGCGGCTCGCCTTGTTTTTGTACCGCCAGTACAGCTGGAGGTAATTTTTGTACTTCGCAAGCATCACGTGTAATTACTGTAGCGCCAGGTAATACTCAATTACAATTACATTATGCAATGGTGGTGTATAACTACCCTCATTTACCTACTGATTGTGCATTTATTGAAGTTTCTATATTAAATCAATCGGGTGTACAGTTAGCTTGTCCATACTTTAAAGTAAGTTATTATAATAATACATTTTATGGTGTTGCTGGAGTTACCGCTTCTACTACGGCAACTAACATTACAGGTTGTACCGGAAGTTACAATACTACTTTTTTGCCATGGCAAACCGTTAATGCCGATTTATCACCCTATGTAGGGCAAAATGTTACTCTAATTGTAAAAGTAAAGTGGTGTCAATATCAGTGTGATTGGGCTTACGCATACATTGATGCAGATTGTTTAAACTCAACTTACAATTTAAACCCTGTTTGCCCGGGCACACAAGCCTGTGCACCTGCTGGTTTTGCTTCTTATACTTGGAGTATACCAGGCGGTGGTACGGCATCTGGTCAATGTATTACGCCAACAAATAATGGTATTTATACAGTAACTGCCGCGCCGTCAATTACTTGCTCGCCGCTTCAAACCATAACTTTAAGTGTAGTTGGAGGTTTTACCCCTAGCGTAAATTCTAGTAATGTAAGCTGTAATTTAGGTACAAATGGTTCAGCTTCAGTAACTTGTATGGGCTCAGGGCCGTTTACATATACTTATTTGCCAACAGGTGGTAATGCAGCAAATGCCAGTGGCTTGGCTGCTGGTAACTATTCGGTATTGGTTACGGATGGAAGTTGTACCATTACAAAAACATTTACTATCACCCAACCACCCGTCTTAAATGTTACAGCGGCACAAACAGCAAGTGTCATCTGTTTAAATGGTAATAATGGTATTGCCACGGCAACTGCTTCTGGAGGTACAGCTGGCTATACCTATTCGTGGTTGCCTGCAGGTGGTACAACATCAGTAGCCAGTAATTTAGTGGCAGGGACTTACACCGTTCAATTAACAGATGCTAATAACTGTGTAAAAACAGCTACGGCTCAAATTATACAACCTCCTTTAGCATTTTTAACTTTAGCAAATACTTCAGTATCATGTATTTATGGCAATAATGGAACTGCAAGCATTGTTACAATTCCTGTAGCAAATACAAGTCCATATACTTATACTTGGACAACCAACCCAATACAAAATACAACACAAGCAAGCAATTTAACAGCAGGTACTTATACTTGTATTTTGCAAGATAATGCAGGTTGTGTTTTTACAGGTACTACAACTGTAATACAGCCCGCATCATCCGTTTCGGTGAGTATAGCTACGAACACCAACCAGGTTTGTATGGGTAATCCTATTAATTTTACTGCCATTGGTGTAGGTGGAATGGGTGCAGCTTATACTTATTCATGGAGCACAGGTGCAGCAGTAGCGGCTACATCAATTTCTGAACCCATTGGTGGAACATATACATACAGTGTATTAGCCTTAGATGTAAATTCGTGTACAGCTACAGCAGTT
>JANYEQ010000061.1 GCA_025363015.1 Bacteroidota bacterium | reverse complement strand
ATTTTGAGTATGAAATGGCAAGAAATTAAAAATCATAAAGCAACTGTATTTAAAAGGCTTACAGGTGTTTCAAAAGAAACATTTATAGTGATGAGTTCAGAAGCTGAGCGTTTAGCGCCAGCCTCTATTCATAAAATACATGGGGCAAAACGGGGTCCTAAACCAAAATTAAGTATTGAGGACAAACTCTTAATGCTGTTAATGTATTATAGAGAATACCGAACTTTTTTACACATTAGTTCGGACTACGGTATTAGTGAGCCTCAATGCTGGCGGATTATTACAAGCCTTGAACGGCTTTTGATTAAAAGTAAATTGTTTCATTTGCCGGGTAAAAAAGTACTACAGCAAGCAAACTCATTTGAAATAGTTCTTGTAGATGTAGCCGAAAGCCCTATTGAACGTCCGAAAAAAAACAGCGAAAATACTATTCAGGCAAAAAGAAAAAACACACGTTAAAAAGTCAAGTAGTTGTGGATAAAACGAGTAAGAAAATTATTTGCGTAATTCAATCTGAAGGCAGAAAACACGACTATCGGTTGTTTAAAGAAAGTAAAACATACATTCATGAAACCATCAAAGCCCAAGTAGACACTGGTTATCAAGGCTTACAGAAAAAACACTTAAATACGGAAATACCAAAAAAAAGGAGTAAGAAAAATCCGTTAACAAAAGTTGATAAAAAGGAAAATCAACGAATATCATCAAGCAGAGTGACTGTAGAAAATGTTATTCGTTCAATTAAAATCTTTAGGATTATTGCTGAAAAGTACAGAAATAGAAGGAAACGTTTTACTCTAAGACTTAATTTAATAGCTGGAATCTACAATTATCAATTATGAAAGAGGTCTAATATTCAAAAGCTCTATTTTGAACATTACCCATTCTACCATTCAAATTGAAAAAAATAAAGGGCAATTCCATTGCTAACAGAAATGTTAGAACAGTTTTAAGGAATGGCGAATAAAAAGGTTTATCCGAGTTTATTTATTTTTTTAAATTTATTTCTCTTTTTATTTCCTCAACCATTTTGATAAGTTTATCTAATTTTTCGATTTCCATAGTATTCAAACTTTTTTGTAACGCTTCAATTTCCAATTTTGCTTCCAAATTAGTTTGATAATCTGCATGGGCATGGAATCTGTCTCTTTCATTCTGCCTGTTTTGAGACATCATAATAATCGGGGCGGCATAAGCGGCTTGGGTGGAGAAAAGAAGATTCAGCAATATAAAAGGATAAACATCCCAGTGATAAAAAAAACCAACAAGATTGAGAGCCATCCACAGCAATACCAAAATTGTTTGGACAATGATGAACTTCCAGGAACCCATTCCGTTTGCTACCCAATCAGCCAAGCGATCTCCCAGCGGCTGGTTTTCAACATGCTTTGCGTGCCAGTTATTTTTGTGTTTCATATTTAAGATTTTATGTAAATTTAAGATTTTTTTATCTAGACAAAATGCCTAACCTATTAAAATTGATAAAATAATTATGACTTTGTAGAATGCGGGTTTGAGTTTGTACATAAAAAAATAAGGTTAAGAAAATGTAATGATTTTATTCCATTTTGTAAAACATCTCTCAAAGTTTTTACAATTAACTTAAAATAAAGGTATTAAGCCTAAAAATTTTTTTCCAATACGTCAAAGAACTTCTCCAATAATCATTTAAAGTCCACCACAACCTTAAGTGATAATCGAGTACAAAGGTCTGAATAATGTTTTGTGTGAATTCCGAAAAGAAAAGAATTTGCTACCTATTGATAGTTATTGCGAGTTATTTTAAAACCAATTCACCTTTTTTTATTTAATTTAGAGCTCTAGTTTGGTCCAATTTTTTTTAAATTTAATGTATGAATGAAAATATTATAAAACTCATGGTCGCGCTTCTTATTGGAGCGCTTATTGGTGCAGAACGTGAGTACAAAAACAAATCGGCCGGTTTTCGAACTATCATATTAATATGTGTTGGCTCTACACTTTTTACTATATTTTCTATTGAGATAGGAGGTTTAAATCCAGACCGTATCGCCGCAAATATTATTACTGGAATTGGTTTTATTGGTGCTGGTGCAATTTTTCGTTTTGAAAATCGGGTAACGGGCTTAACAACAGCAACTACAATATGGGCTTCGGCTGCACTTGGAATGGGCATTGGGGCGGGATATTTTGCCTTTTCATTAATAGCCGCATTATTGGTTCTTATTGTATTGTATGCTTTTATTTGGCTGCAAAATATAATTGACAAAGCTCACCATATCAGAAGATACAAAATTGTGAATGTATTCCAAGAACATTCAATCGACAAATATGACGAGCTATTTATTAAATTTAACCTAAAGGCTGAAAGAGAAAAAAAACATCTTATCGGAAATCAAATTTCTGGAATATGGAACGCCACAGGGTCTGAAGAAAATCACAAATTATTTTTAAAGGAGCTTCTTAAAGATAAAGAAATAAAAGAATTGGAATTTTAAATGGAAACTATTTTTTATGAGTGATATTAAAGCGCAAATAGAACTTTTTAATAAAGGGCGGAATCCCTTATTGCTAAAGCTTAAATATCAAGCGATGAAAGCTGACAAATACAGTTTTTTTAGAGCCACCACTCATATTTTTTATGAAGAAATTCCTAAAAACTCCTTTCTGTTTAACGGGCCTAAAACTTGGCTTTGCGGCGATCTTCATTTAGAAAATTTTGGCAGTTATAAAGGTAATAATGGTATTATTTATTTTAACATAAATGATTTTGATGAATGCATACTTGGTTCATGCCTGCTAGATATTGTAAGAATGCTTTGTTGTATTTACATCGCTGCCCAAAATCTTAAGTTTAATAAAAAAGAAGCGACTGAACAATGTTCCGTATTCTTAAATACTTACTTTAATGAATTGCAAAAGGGCTATATACATATTGTTGAAAAGGATACTTCGCGTGGAGAAATAAAGAATTTATTGGAAAACGCAACTGAAAGAAAAAGAAAAGATTTTTTAAGAACAAAAACGATAAAGAAAAACGGAGAATTAAAACTTCTGATTAACAACAAGCATACAAGCACTGTTTCTAATGCAGAAAAACAACAAGTTATTGACGCATTAAACAAATGGTCGGCTCAAAAATTTGGTGCAAATGCTTATAAAGTCAAAGACGTTGCTTTTAGAATTGCAGGAACATCAAGCCTTGGGCTCAACAGATATATTGTTTTAATTGAAAAAATAGGAGAAACGGATTCTTTTCATTTTTTAGATATTAAAGAAGCGAGGCCGTCTTGTTTAACTAAAAACATCAAAACCAAACAACCCGAGTGGACAAGTGAAGCAGACCGGATTTCAGAAATTCAACGACGTGTTCTGGCCAATCCTCCTGCCCTATTAAGCAGTATAAACATTAACCACCAAAATTATTTACTCAAACATCTGCAACCTTCCGCCGATAAAATTGATCATCGACTGTTTGTTGAACAAAATAAAAAAATGACGAATTTGTTAGAAGATTTAGGCGGGATATTTGCCTGGAACAACATGAGAAGCAGTTCGAGGCAAGGATCTGCAACAATGGACGAGTTGATTGAATTTGCTCAAAACTCAAAAAACATAAAAAAGGAACTGCTTGATTATGCTTTGGAATATTCAAAAACTATTGACACATATTATCAAACTTTTTGCTCTTCTTAAATCTCATCACAAATGAATAGGCCTTACTAGATGAATTAAAAGAAATGGTGGAAAAACATCCTGCAATTGGCTTTTGGCAAAGTTATTTTCGTTTAGAAGGAGTATATATCAACTGGTAGGCAATAATCCCCTTCTTGCTAGATATTTTATCCGGGTATCGTAGGTTTTACGCGTGGCTGATTGTATTTGTGCTTCCATTTATTTTATAAGAACTGCTGACTTTTATCTGTTTATTACATAATTTAGTATCGTACCTAATTAAAGAAGACGTTGCGTTCTTAAAATTATTTCGTAAATAACTGTTTTATCCTTTTAATGAAAATTTCCAAACATACTAAAAGAAACTATCACCCTTTAGTACTTTACTTTTATTTCACAAATCAATTAAGCAAAGAACAGATTAAACAAATTCCAAAAACCACAATTTTTTATTGGCAAACTATAAAAAAAGATGAGCTGTTTGGTAACGATTGGTTTAGTGTGTTCAATAATGAACAAGCTGATTTTTTTAAAATACAACAACATAAATTTACTTTTAAATGCTTGCGGGCTGTTTTAAAAATACTAAAATGCTTTTGCTTCATACAAGAGCAATGCTTAGATTTTAAAAAAGTAATGCGTAAAAATTATACCCAAATTACTTCTTCTATTGATTACTTAAAGCCAAAAATTGGCTTACTTAAAGCTTGCAAGTTATTTTCAATTTCCACACAACAATTTTATTCATGGAAGAATAAAAAATATTGTAAGCATACTCCTTTTCACTTTTGTTTAAAAAAACATCCTTTTCAATTAACACTCAAGGAGTTCTCTATAATAAGAAATGCTTTTGAAAATTTACCTTATACATTTTTACCAAAAGTAACAGTGTATTATAATTTAATGAATAGTAATTTAATTCATTGCTCCCTTTCTTCATTTTACAAATACGCTGCCCTTTTAGTTGATTTAAAAAGTACTATTTCAAAACCCAGCTTATCAACAAATATTTTTAGAAGTACCCGGTGTTTTGAGTATCTGCACATTGACACAACTTTTATAAATACAATTAAAGATGGTTATCACAGGATAGTTTTTGTAAAAGACAATTTTTCTAAAGCTATTTTACATTTTGCCATTGTTGCCAACGGAAAATCTGAATTTATTGCCAAGGTTCTAAAAGAAACTTTTGAAAAACACCATCTTTATGATTTAACAAAAGCAATAAACATTGTATCGGATAAAGGAACAGAAAATAAGGGTGAGGTTTTAAATTGGATAGATGAAGTTTCTCAATCACATTTAGTTTACAAAAAAACCGTTGGCGAAAATGGTTTTATGTTTACTAATAATGAAGTAGAAAGTTCATTTAGCATTTTTAAAAATCAATTCGCTAAAAACAGAATTTTTATAACTACCAGCGATTTACTTAATACTTTGGAGGAATTTCTATATTACAACAATGAAATTAGATACCCGAAAAGCTTATATGGTTTACATCCCAAACAAATTTTACTAGGAGAACAAATCGATAAGCACCATTTTACACCTTTACTAAAATTAGCAAGAGATGCTCGTTACCAAACTAATAAATCAATGAACGATTGTTACAAATGCAAGTAAAAACAATAAATAAAATTAATTACCCTTTTACTTCTTTCATTTTAACTCCTTTTTAATTCTTTTTTAATTCAACTATTACCTTTTCCTTCTAATAACTTATTTGTCTTATTGGTTCGAATATTCGAACCTTTTATTTAAGACTCTCTCGGGCGGTCAGCCCAATGGAATTAAAACTAAATTACATAAGGGCTATCATATCCCGTTCTTTTACCCATTTTATAAAACAGGTTACCAACCGTAAGATTGAATACAAAGATTTACGCAAAACCTATATTACCCACCTTACAATGGCTCTTGGGGATAAAACCAAATTTTTTACAGGCCACAGTAACGATGCCATTATTCAAAACAACTATTTAGCGGATTCGGTTTTAGCAAGTGGCCTTAGTAATGTTAATATTTTTGGAGACCAATTACCCTAAAATAGTCCTGCATTTTTCCTAAAAGAGCATATCAAAACAGCACATCAACCAAAAATAAGCTCTTAAAATGGTGGCTGAACGAAGCCGAAACCACCTCCTAAAAACGCCAAAACCCCTGTAAAATCAGGGGTTTTTAGCTTTGTACCCGGGACGGGACTTGAACCCGTACATCCGTGAAGATACAGGATTTTAAGTCCTGCGTGTCTACCAATTCCACCACCCAGGCATTGTGTGGTTTATTAAAAAAAAGAGCTTTACAGCTCTCTTTTTTGAGCGAAAGACGGGTCTCGAACCCGCGACCTTAACCTTGGCAAGGTTACGCTCTACCAACTGAGCTACTTTCGCTTTTCTCCCAAAAGGGAGTGCAAATGTAATCAATTATTTAAAACTTCAAAAAAAAATCAAATAAATTTTAATTATTTTTAAAATCGTATTAAAATACACAATTTATATTTCAGCTACTGTTTAATAAGCGTATTGTTCTTATTAACTTTTAATTCGTGCAAAAAAAAAGGTCTTAAAAAAAATTACACAGTTATTGATACGCCTGTTAATACAAAAATTTATAAAAGCTATTGGTTTAATAAAAACACAGGCGTATTTTGTGGTGGTACAAAAAACACACAAGGCTATATTTATACCACTACCAACGGTGGCAGTAACTGGACGCTTTCGCACCAAAACACAAGTAACAGTTTATACACTATTTATTTTGTAAACGATAGCATTGGTTATTGTTGTGGCGATAATATGTATTTATTAAAAACACAAAACAAAGGTATTACTTGGCAAGAGGTTAATTTACAAGCTACTTATAGCTATGACACTTTTTTTAATGGGAGTTTAAAAGGTATTTTTGGTAACGAAACAAATTTATTTATAGTTGGTGGCAAAAATTTTAACGTAGGTATTATTATAAAATTAGAAAATAATAGTGTAAAAAATGGCTTTAAAGGCTTTAGTAACGAGCTAAGTTGTGGTTTTAATTTTAATACAAACCATTACATTGCCTGTGGTTACGGCACGGGCTATTGTACAACTAATAGTGGAGCAGATTTTAACCCCACCACTTTTAGTGGCGATAACTTAACGGCCTGTGTTACTTTAAATGCTACAACTGGCTTTGCTTGTGGCTATAATGGTAGCGTTTATAAAACTTCAGATGCAGGTGCTAAATACCAAAAAATTTTAAATTACAATCATTTTTATAAAAAACGAATAAATTTTAACGATTTAAGCTTTATAAATCAAACCACAGGCTGGGTAGTTGGAAACCAAGGCGTTATACTCGAAACCACTAATGCCAAACAGTTTAATAAAATTAACTTAAATACCAACCACGATTTACTTTCAATTACATTAAACACAAATAACCAAGCCATTGTTTCAACTTCAAATGGTAAATTAATACTGTTTGATTACTAACCCATTTTTTTTAATTTTTTTTTAGTTTAGTTAAATTTTTAGCACAAAATCTAAAAATCTGTTAAAAATTAGCTAATTGTTAATAACTTTAACCAAAATAGGTGTAACGGTTATTGCTTTTTAGGATTAATATATAATCTTTGTAAAGTTACCAAAAAGGTGAAAAAGCTAATTTACATATTATCAATTACTTGCATTGCGTTTTTTAACGTTAGCGCCACTACTATTTTGGGCGATGACGATAAAAATAAGCCTGATGACGGTAAAAAAGTAAAGGTAAAACGCGATGATACCACTAAGTTTGTTATTAATGAAGAAAACTTAGGAGAAACCCCCGACACTACCCAAATTTTATTTCCAAGTCACGATTTGTATTCTACCTGGGATACATCAATGGCACACCCTTATAACTTTAACGAATCGTTTAAGGTAGATAGCGTTGTTTTAACCTTAATTAAAGATTGCGATGGCGCCTTTAGCATGCCAATTAAAGGTTTAATAACCAGCGATTTTGGTTGGAGACGCTACCGCCCACACTACGGTACAGATATTGATTTAAACATTGGCGACCAAGTTGTAACTGCTTTTGATGGTATGGTGCGCTTTGCTAAATACTGCCAAGGTTATGGTAATTGTGTAATTATACGTCATAACAATGGTTTAGAAACTGTTTACGGTCATTTATCTAAACTAATGGTAGAGCCAGGGCAAAGTTTAACTGCTGGGTCTATTTTAGGATTAGGGGGCAACACAGGGCGTTCTAC
Organism: Bacteroidota bacterium; assembly: GCA_025363015.1. Lineage (GTDB taxonomy): Bacteria > Bacteroidota > Bacteroidia > B-17B0 > Aurantibacillaceae > Aurantibacillus. The sequence goes on along the minus strand of JANYEQ010000061.1, from coordinate 41,327 downwards.
AGGGCCACATTTACATTTTGAAATGCGTTACTTAGGGCAAGCCTTAGATACTGAAGATTTTATTGATTACGAAAAAGGCGAATTAAAAAGTAATGAGTTTACTTTACGTAAAACAGATGTAGATACGAAATACGATTTAAGGGCTTTACACAGTCGCCATAAGCGCGATGTAGGCTATGCTCGTAAAAATGGTAAAGGTGCCACAAACAAGTATGCTAAAGGTCGTAATTATAAAATTAAAGCTGGCGATAACTTAGCCAAAATAGCAAAACGTAATCATACCACAGTTAAGGCTTTATGTAAAAAAAATGGTTTAAAACTAAGTTCTAAACTCAAGGCTGGGCAACGCATTAAGGTTTAATTCCATTTAACTTTAGCCTAAATCTTTATCAATTGCGTATTTCCGCCATTTATCTAACAAGGCTTGCATATCGGCTGGAATTTCGCTGTCAAAAAATAATTTTTCTCCGGTAGCGGGATGAGTAATGCCTAATGTTTTTGCGTGCAAAGCGTGGCGAGGCAATATTTGAAAACAGTTTTGTATAAATTGTTTGTACTTAGTACTGTTTATACCTTTTAAAATAATATCACCTCCATATTCGTTATCGTTAAAAAGTGGGTGACCAATGCTTTTAAAATGTACTCTAATTTGATGAGTACGTCCGGTTTCTAATTTACATTCAATAAAGGTAATGTAGCCAAAACGTTCTAAAACAGTATAATGTGTAACTGCATGTTTTCCCAATTCGCTATCGGTAGGAAAGGTATCCATTACTTTACGGTTTTTTAAATTACGTCCTACGTTAGCAGTAATAGTGCCGGTATCGTTTTTTAAATCGCCCCACACAATAGCAATGTATTTGCGGTGCATGGTTCGGTCAAAAAATTCTTTGGCTAATTTTACCATTGCCATTTCGGTTTTAGCAATAATAATAATACCCGATGTGTTTTTATCAATACGATGCACTAAACCTGGGCGCTCTAAATACAAATCGTTATTTAATTTGGTAGTTGTTTTTGGTAGGTTTTGAAAGCGATAGGCCAAGGCATTAACCAATGTACCTCTATAATTACCGTAAGCGGGATGTACCACCATGCCAGGCTCTTTATTTACCAAAACAATGTACTCATCTTCAAACACAATGTTTAATGGAATATTTTCGGGTACAACTTCTACATCACGTGGCGGAACCGAAAAAACAATAGAAATTTCATCAAATGGTTTTATTTTGTAATTAGATTTTACCGATTTACCATTTACCAACACATTTCCAACATCGCAGGAATTTTGAATTTTTGTGCGCGTGCTATTTGCAATGCGGGTCGAAATAAATTTATCTATTCGCAACATTACCTGCCCTTTTTCTACCTTAATGTTATGGTGTTCGTAAAGGGTTTGGCTTTCGTCAATGCCTAAATCTTCAATGTCTTCTTCTAGATTCATAAGGATAATTAAAGATTAAAATAAAAAACAACACATAACTACTCACTACATTAATGCTGTATAATAATTTTTTGTGTTTGTAACGTTTGGTTATTTAACTGAAGAGATAAATAGTAAATACCATTTGATAAATCGCCAACATTAATTGATGATTCCGCTTCCACTCCGCTTAGCTTAACAAAGGATTGATGAACTGCTTGCCCTAAGGTATTATATATTTTAATTTCGAAGGTAGAGTTTGAATTTAATAAAGCCTCTTGCTTTATGTTTAATTTATAGTTTATAATGCCATTGCTTGGGTTGGGGTAAATATAAATAGAAGCTTGTTGATTGTTTGCTAATTCGTTTAAACCAACTGGAATTATTTTTTTGCCAAACACGGGGCGTAGCATTAGTGAGCCAAAGATGGATGATTGTGTCCAACCGCTACCACTATCAAAATACAAATTTTGGTTATGGTTTAAGTTTTTATCAAAACCAATGGTAATACCATTAGCAACTTGTTGTTGTATGCCAATGTAATAAGTGCCCTGAGGTAAAATTTGTTTGGTGGTAAGGGTATAATCGGCATAGGCATTAAAACCTATATTATAATATTTTGGGTAGTTAACACTATCGCGATACAATAGTAAACCTGGACCTGCGCCGCCATTTTGCCAAATGTTTATTCTAAATTTATAGCTAGATTGCGCTAATGTTAATGCACCCACTGGATCAAAATAAATACGAACAGAACGAAGCGTATCTAAAAAATTTAAATTAAATTTTACTGCCATTTTACCACCTTGCCCTAATACATAATAGCCTGCTTCGCAGGTACCATCATCGTAGGCATAATAGTTTTTAAAACGTTGGTGTTGTATAACGGTATCGTTATTATTATTAAAATCTGTTGCGGCACCAGAGCGACCAATAATATGTTGTATTTTTATATCAGCACTATCCGTTAATGGTGCAATGGTATATCCTAAAATAGGGCGGGAGTGAACGGTATCTTTTTCCCAACCTGTTTTTTTAAAAACGCCTAAATTAGTTTGCCCACCATTGTATGTATTAATGGGTGTAACGCTACCCGAAATAACGGTGTTAGAGTAGGTCATAAAAATGGGTACGTTATCATTATTGCGAATGCGAACGGAAATTGTTTTGGCCATATCGCTAGTGGTATATTGTTGCCAAGGCATTTCGCTATAATTTTTTAAAAGTGGGCTAGGTATAAAACCAAAGGTTAAATCGTTATATGTGGTATCGGCTAATTGGCTGCGTAATTTATCTAGTTTAATATAATCTACATGCCAATGGTCAAAATTACCAGCAGTGGTGGCTTTGTTACGAAAGCGAAATTGAAAGCCATCATTTAAATAGTAAGCACTATCTACCCAAATAAAGCCTCGTTTAAAAATAGTATCGTTAGTGTTAGGGCTGGTGTTACCACGCATGTACCAAACGGTTGTCCACGTATTTGTTAAGGGGTTTTTAAAATCAACCAATAGGGTATCGGTAATTTCGGGACTATCGCCATTGCCACGGGCTTGGTAAAAAAACGATAAACCCACACTATCTGAAAGTTGTAATGTTTGCGAACCCACTGTTTTTAAATTAATGGGTTTTGAGGTTAAGGTATCGGCTGGTAATGATGAGTTTAGGTTAGATAGGTTGGGTTGGTAGGGGTAACCGTATTTATTTAATCCATCAAAGGTAGCTACGCCTATGCTTGGTGGGGCTATGGGGTAACCATTGTTTATGTAGGTTGATGAATCATTCCATAATACTTGGTTTGGATAGTTGGTGTATTGCGCGTAATAAAAATCTTCAATAAATGGAATTGGTAAATTAGTACTAGTATTAGCTACTTTTGTAGTTTGTTGAGTGTTATTATGTTTTTTACTTACTTTTAAATCGCCATATAAATAATTAATATTTGCGGTGGTTGGACGCAGGCCTTCTTGTGCAAAAGTTACTATTGTAGTAAATAGTAACATGTAAATAATATTATTTTTTTTAATCATTTATAAAATTAATCGTTATTAAAATTAGGTTCGTCACTGGCTGTACTATCCGTATTATTACCCGAAGCGTTGTAATAATAATCTTTTTTTCCAACTATTAAATTTACCACGCTTCCTTTTTTTACCGATTCGCCCACTGCAACCTCTTTACCATTAATAGTTTGCGCTAGCACGCAGCCATTACAATCGGCTTCTTTTTGGGTAAATTTACCTACTTTAAGGCCATAGCTTAGTATAATTAAACGGGCTTGGCGTTCGCTTCTATCTATTAATTTTGGCATAATAACGGTGGGTGCTACCATACCTGTAACGTAAAGATATACCTTTCTATTGTGTTTAACCTTAATTAAAGGTTCGGGGTCTTGTCTAATCACAATTCCAGGCTTTTCTGTGGGGTCGTAAAGGCTATCAATAATTTGATAGGTAATGTTTTTTCCATCAATATAAGTATTTAAGTTGCTAATTTGTTGGTTTTTAAAATCAGGAACTTCAACAAACTCACCATGGTTAGTATAGGATGATAACCATTTAATTAAACCAAAAAGTAATAAAAACACGCATAAAATAATTATACCTGTATGAATAAAAAATGGTTTTGATTTTAAAAACGAGAAAAAATCTTTCATAAATGTGTTATAATAATATGCTTCGACTCCGCTCCGCACAACAAAACTAATTAAGTGATAAAGATATAAAAAATACGAGAAGTAAAATCATAAAAAAAGCCATCTAATTAAAGATGGCTTTTTAATAAAATAATTACTAGTAATTACTTAGTTTCGTTAGCTGGTTTAGCTTCCGCACCTTCAGCTTTTTTCTTGCAACAAGATTTTTCGCCTTTAGCGCAGCCTTCTTTTTTCTCGCCTGCACAAGCTTTGCCATCTTTTTTACATTCTTTTTTTCCTTTGTCTTTGTCGTCGCCTTTAGTATTAGCAACTGCTGCGCCAGATAATAAACCTGCAAACGCTGCCATTAAAAATAATTTTTTCATGTTTTTGGTTGTTTTAAATTGTAATAAGTAAATATAAACTAAATATTTTACATATAAATGTTAAAAATTATCAATTTGCTTTAGGCAAGGTTTACAACATCTAAAACAACTAAAAGCGCAAATATTATTCCTGGTAAAAAAAACAGAATATCTAAAATTAAGGTTATCCAAAAGTTTAGGGTTATGCTTTTGGAGTCTTTTAAATAAATGGCAATTAAATTAATAAACGGAAACAAGCATAAAATAATTAAAATAATTAAATCAACACCACCACTACCGCCTTTTTTAGCGCCTAACTTTACAGGTTTAAAATTTTTAGCAGGCGTAATTTTTTTTGTAGATGCTAAGGCCACAACTTGTTTTGTAGGCTGGTTGGCTTTAGCTTGTTTTACGGTTGTTTTTACATAATTATATTCTGTTACTGTAATTGGTGTTGTGTTTATTTCAACGGCCTTTACAGGTGCTACCGGTAAAGCCATTGTTTTTGTGGGCAAATTTGTAGTTTTTAAATTAGCGGTTGTTACATCGTTATTTTTTAACGTGTTGCTTTTTGAATTAGCAAAATAAAAACCCTTGGTGTATTTGCGTTTTTGCAAACTAAATTTACTTGCACATGAGCTTAGCATAACAATTGCTATTAATGGTAAAATAATTTTTTTAATCATATTTTTTTGTTTTTTATTGTTTGGGTAAATGTAATTACATTTAAACTAATTCAAACAACTTCAAACTAATTTTTTACTTTTTTTGTTAATATCCTGAAAATGAAATGGGTTAGTTAATTAACATTTGTTTAACACGTTTGGTGTTTAAAACTGTTTTTACCATTTATTAACAATTGCCTTGCTTTCTAAATGCCTTTAATAATGGGCTTTCACATACAAATTATAGTTATAAACAAGTTATTAATAAAACTAATATTTCGTAAATTTATGATACAACATTTTTGTTGCACATTTGCCATCCCACATTATTTTATGTGTTTACTGTATGATTAACGATAACCAAAATAAAACCCGCAAATCTATTATAAAACCTAGTGTTAGCAACCCTAACGAAATTGGTAAATTACCCCCTCAAGCTATTGAATTAGAAGAAGCCGTGCTAGGCGCTATGCTTTTGGAGCGCGAAGCCCTTAGTACGGTTATTGATATTTTAAGCCCCGAAGCTTTTTATAAGGACCAAAATGGACGCGTATTTCAGGCAATGATAGCACTATTTAACCGTAGCGAACCTGTAGATATTTTAACCGTTACACAAGAATTAAAACGGACTTCCGAATTAGAAATTGTAGGTGGTTCTTATTACGTATCAGCCTTAACTAACCGCATTGCATCATCTGCCAATATTGAGTTTCATGCGCGTATAGTAGCACAAAAATATTTACAACGCGAGTTAATTCGTCTCAGCACCGAAACCATTAAATCGGCTTACGAAGATAGTACCGATGTGTTTGAACTGCTAGACGAAACCACTAAAAATATTTTTGAAATTTTAGATAGTAACGTTCGTAAACAAGGCGATAAAATGAGTACCTTAATTGGTAAAGCCTTAGAAGAGATTGAAGCTGCGGCGAACCAAAAAGATGGCTTAAGCGGCGTGCCAAGTGGCTTTAGTGCTATGGATAGAATTACTGGAGGCTGGCAAAAATCCGACTTACTAATTTTAGCTGCTAGGCCAGGTATGGGTAAAACTGCCTTTGTGGTTAGCATGGCAAAAAATGCAGCAGTAGAGTTTAATAAACCTGTTGCCATTTTTAGTTTAGAAATGTCGTCGCTACAACTTGTAAAACGTTTAATTAGTAGCGAAACCGAAATACCACAAGATAAAATTTTAAAAGGAAATTTAGAAAACCATGAATTTGTACAACTAAATGAACGTATAAAAAAATTAGCTGTAGCCCCTTTGTATATTGATGATACGCCAGCCTTATCTATTTTTGAGTTGCGTGCCAAAGCCCGCCGTTTAAAAGAAAATCAAAAGGTTGAGTTAATTATTATAGATTATTTACAACTCATGAGTGGCGGTCCCGATGGAAAAGGCAATCGCGAGCAAGAAATTAGTTACATTTCGCGAGGTTTAAAAAGTTTAGCAAAAGAATTAGAAATACCCATTATTGCCTTATCGCAATTAAGTAGGCAGGTTGAAAATAGACCAGGAGGAAGCAAACGCCCACAATTAAGCGATTTACGTGAATCGGGAGCTATTGAGCAAGATGCCGATATGGTAATGTTTATTTATAGGCCCGAATATTATGGCTTAGAGGTAGATGAAAATAACGAGCCTACAAAAGGTAGAGCCGAAGTAATTATTGCTAAGAATAGGCATGGTGCTTTAGAAACCGTTAAACTTCGCTTTATTGGGCAGTTTGCAAAATTTGCCGATTTAGATTATACCGAGGGGCAAAGTATTTATAACCAAAATAATAACGTTAACCCACTGCAACAAAACGAAGATTTTTTAACCACCAATGGCACTAAAACAGTTACCTCAAAAAATTGGGATAGGATAGATGATACCAGTAGCGATATTATTAAGAAAAACGATATTGAAGATTTTAACGAACCACCTTTTTAGTTGTAACACATAAAAAAATCCTCTCAATTTCTTGAGAGGATTTTTTTATTATGAGTACCTATATTTTATTTTATTAGGGTAACATGCCCAACGTATTCTTTTCTACCTTGCCCATTAGCGCCTATTACTTTTATTTTATAAATATAAACCGCATCGGCAGATGGTTGGCCACCTTTTACGGTTCCGTCCCAGCCTTTCATTACATCTTTTGTATAGTAAATAGAGGTTCCCCAACGGTCAAATATTTCCATATTAAAGTTTTCAACTTTAAAGCCCACGCCTTTAATGTTAAATATATCGTTTAAGCCATCACCATTTGGTGTAAAGGTATTGGGTATAAAAATATTTAGTTCATCAACTACCTCTAAAAATTTAACCACGGTATCTATACAACCTTTATCAGTAGTGCTAATTAGCATTATTGGGTATTTACCTGTGTTTTCGTAAGTGCGTTGGGGCAAGTTTACGTTTGTAGTATCAATACCAGTAATTGTTGAGCCTATAAACTGCCATGCTGTGGTAACTATTGGGCCATATTTACTGCTTGGTTTAAAGGTTACTATATTATCAGTAGTGGTTACAATGTCGGGTGTCCAACTAAAATCAGCGTGTGGTTTAGGAAACACAATAATGGGTTCGGGGTATTGGTAAATACCACTACAGCCGTTAATGCCTTTACTATATATTCTTAATGTATAAGTGCCTGGGGCATCTAAACAATAGTTAAAGCTGTCTGCTTGCATTTTTCTATCTCCACCAAAATCATAAGTTGTAATTGCTGATTCAGCTTGTGTTTTTGTATTATAAAATTGGCATAAAGCTTCACAACCTTGTGTTTTATCTAATTGTAATTTAGGTATTGGCGGTTTATTTACCGTAATTTTAAAGTTGTAACCCAATGTGTAACTTGGGCAAGCAATATCAAAACCTGTAACATTATATATGGTTGTACCTGCTGGCACCCCTACCTGAAAACTACCTGTTGGCGAACTTAAGTAAACTTGTGGATCCCACACATAGGCGTAATTTCCACTACCAAAGGCTGACCCCATAGTTAATTTAACCGTGTCGCCTAAGCAAATAGTGCGGCTATTAGGCGTTAATGTAAACTGTATAGGGTCTAGTACATCTATATCAATACTAGCTTTTGTTTTACACGGACCCAAATTCACTTCTAATTGATAAATACCAGCATTTGGCGCTTGTATATTAGGTATTTGTAAATTTTGTGAATTTGATAAAAAGCCATTTCCGCCACTCCATGTATAAGATGTTGCTCCTGCAGGGCCATTAACTACAACTAAAGAGTTGTAACAAACTTGTCTATAACTTGGTAAAGTAAACGTTAAAATAGGATTTACTATTAAATTAGTAGTATTTGTATTGTAACAGGTTAATATTCCATTATTGTAAGAGGCTGTAACCGTATAAATACCAGAATTTATAGGATATAAATTTACAAATTGCGGATTAGCAATGTTTGAGGTATAACTTGCAGGTCCACTCCAGGAATAAGTAATTGCGCCTTGCGAACTTGCTAATAAACTAGCTCCACTGGGCTCGCATACGGTAACAGTTGGTATAACGGTAATGGTATTAACAGGTACAACACTAATTTGATTACTGCCAGTAGTGGTGCAACTAACACTGCCTAAGGCAAACAAAGCGGTTGCAAAATATGGCCCGGTGGCTATAGGTTGTATGTTTGTAATACTATTACTTGTGGCGCTAGATGTATAGCTATTTGGCCCAAGCCAAGTGTAACTAATGGCACCTGGTGCATTTGCTGTTAGGTTAGCAGTTGTATTTTGACATACATTGTTTGGTACTGTTACCAACACAGGCGATGTAGCCACTACCGAAACGTTTGATACAGCAGTACGAGAACACGTAATAATACCATTTGTAAAAAATGCAGTTGCTGTATAATTACCAGCTGCCGATGGTAATACTGAAGCAATAGTAGGGTTTTGTGTAGTGGTATTAAAGGCCGATGGACCACTCCACGAATAGCTATTGGCTGCATTTGCTGAGGCTGTTAAGTTTAAACTAGAGCCTTGACATAATGTAAAGTTAGGAGTAACTGTTACTGAGTTGGTAGCCACCACATTTATTTGAGTTGTATTATTGCGAGGACATTGTTTACCTAAAAAATTAATGTTAGAGGTAACAGTATAAATACCTGCAGATAAAGGTTGAATATTTGTAATAGTAGGGTTTTGAACGGTTGATACAAAAGAATTTGGCCCCGCCCATGCATAAGCCGTAGGGTTTGCCGCTGCTGGCATTAAAGCCGTTAAATTAACACTTGCACCCTGACAAACTGTACTAGTTGTATTTACAGTAATACTTTGGTTACCCGAAGTAAATAATGAAAAAGTTGTTTGAGCAATAATTGCTGCACCAGATGTATTGGTAGATGCTGCTAAAACAGTATAAACAGCTACTGAAGATGCAGTATTTATTGGCCCCGTTACCGTAAAAACAGAACTTGTTTGTACCGAACCACCTGGATTTAAAGTATAGGTAATAGGATTAACAACACCTAACCATTGTGCGCCTACGGTAGTTGTGGCACCAGCACATACAGTAGCACTTGGTATAATTAATGGACTACAGCTTAATGCAGCAGTACCTGTACTTTGAAAAGTAACACTACCACTTACACCGCTGTAATTAGAAAATAAAAATATAAATTGCTGACCAGCCGTAACAGGAATGGATGGTTGAAAGTTACAGCCCGTAGCACCCGCAGGAACTGTACCCATACCTGTACCTCCACCCGAAGTACAATTCCAATTACAAGCTGCAGGAGCTTGTGTACCAGCAAAAATACCTGAGCAAGTAGCAGCTAAATTGCCAGTTATTGGCCATAAAATCCAATCGTAATAACCAGCTTGTGGGTTGGGAGAGCCTGCTTGACCTAATGAGAAACCTAAACTACCATTAGAACTCGCAGTTAAAATCATCCATTGTGGGCCAGGAACATTTGCAAACATACAACCACTATTTACACCTTGTGGATTAGAGAAAGGATTACTAACCGAAGGCCCAGCGGCAGCACCTGTTAAACCTGTGCCACCAACCATCCTAGGAAAAGCTGGATTATTACAAAAATTTTGCCCGTTATTACACGCTGCGGCACTCTGTGCCGTATTTGTTTGTATAGCTACAAACAAAAAGCAAATTAGAGTAAGGTATTTTATTAATTGATTTTTCATAGTATAATAGAGTGTAAATACAGTAAGTATTAACGAGTTAAAAGGTTAACAAATGAATTAAAAACTTTATCGGCACTCAGGTTTTCATATACTTTGGTAGCCGTATTATCAAAAACAATATTTGTACCAGCGGTTACGTTATTTAAAAAACTATAATCGGTTTTGTTAAGTTTAATTAAATTAATAATACCATCTTTAGTTGCTGCAATATCAGTAGCTATGGCATCTGCATCTATATTACAGCTAATAATTACTACTCCTTTGGTACCATTTTTTAATTTGGCATATTCCCATAATTTGTAGGCTTTATCAAATTCTTTATTGGCATCGCGGCTAGCAAGGTTTGCTACCGACCAAACATTTAAAACAACTATTTTGTTATTTATATCTAAACTTGGTAATTTTGATTGAATAATTGAAACCAACTGCATGTAACTTGGGTTTTGGGCCTTAGCTACAAAACTTATTAAAAACAAACCAAAAACTAAACTTAAAATTATTTTTTTCATATTATACTGTTATTTTCTTCATCAAAAGTATATAATTAGTGGTTGTTAAGCTAATTATTTAATAATTCAAAAGGCACTTTCACTCAGTAAGGCACAAAAAATAAACGTTTAATCAGGCAAAGTTATGATTCACTCATTTTTAGTTAAAAAATATAAATTTTACACAAAATAGCACTCACTTTTTATTTGGTAAAATACCTACAGGTGTATACAAAAAAAATATCCTGACTTAATTTAAGTCTTTAAAAATCAAAAATAAAGGCAAATTACTCCACCTAAGTTTATTCATAAAAAGTAGTAACTTCGCAAATTAAAAATTGCAAAAAAAGAAGTTTATATTCGACTTAGCTATATTGCTTATTCTTAATTTATTAATTAAGCCTTTTTGGACAATTATTATAGAGCCAAAAGTGCAAGGTCAAATTGGTGATATTAGTTATGGCGAGTACTTTATTGTTTTTAATTTTTCGTTGTTACTAAATATTTTTTTAGATTTTGGGTTAACCAATTTTAATAATCGAAATTTAGCACAAAATAGCCATTTATTGAGCAAGCATTTTGGCAAAATGCTAAGTTTAAAATTTGCTTTAGGTTTGTTTTACTTAATAATTTCGTTACTAATTGGTTACTTAATTTTTGGCTTTAATTTTAAACTTTTAATAATACTTTGTATTAATAGTTTTATGCTAAGTTTAAATGTGTTTTTACGCTCAAACTTACAAGCACTTCATTTATTTAGGTTAGATAGCTTTGTTTCGGTTTTAGATAGGGTTATACAAATACTAATTGTATTGGCCATGTTGTTTAAAGTTTTTGGCTTACAAATAAGCTGCATGAGTTTTGTGTATGCGCAAACCATTGGCTATGGCTTAACAGGCGTTATTTGTTTTTTAATTGTGTTAAATAAAACCCATAGCTTTAAACTTAATTGGGATTGGAATTTTAATAAATTAATTCTTAAAAAAAGCCTGCCCTTTGCGGTATTGGTTTTGTTAATGACATTTTATAATCGCCTAGATCCATTAATGATTAAAGAATTATTACCTGGTGATTTGGGTAAACAACAAAGTGGTATTTATGCCAAAAGTTTTAGGTTGTTAGATGCCGCAAACCAAATAGCCATGCTGTTTAGCATACAACTAATTCCATTATTTAGCCGCATGCTAAAAAATAAAGAAAACATGGAAAATATTGTAAAACTATCCTTTACACTGTTATTAACGCCCGCCTTAATTGTGTCAATTAGCACTATTTTTTATGCTGAACATTTTTTTGAAAAAATATATTACTCAACACAAATTGGCTATCAAGCCACCGAGGGGTATGTGTTACTAGCGGTGTTAATGAATTGTTTTACGGCTGTATCACTTACCTGTATTTTTGGCACTTTGCTTACTGCTAATGGTAATTTAAAAGAATTAAACTTTATGGCTTTTGGAGGCATAGTTGTAAATTTAATTTTAAATTTTATTTTAATACCAAAATACCAAGCCTTGGGTAGCGCTATTGCCAGCTTAATTACACAATTTTTAACAGGTTTTTATCAAGTATATATGTCGTACAAAATATTTAAATTTAAAGTTAATAAACGCCTTTTAATAGCCGTATTTTTATTTATAATAGGATTGTTTTTTGCAAACTATTTTACCCTACATTTAACCAACCAATGGATGCTTAATTTTACAATAATGCTTATATTTAGTGGTTTATTAGCTTTTGTTACAGGGGTAATAAATCCAAAATCGGTATTGCGTTTTATAAAATATAAATAATGATGATAGAAAATATTTCGGCACAAATGTTATTTGCTAAAGCACTAAAATGGCGCAAAACGCTTGTAATGTATACCCTAATTGCCACCCTAATTGCAATTGTAGTAGCACTTTTATTACCTAAACAATACAAGGCCACAGTAGTTGTTTTCCCAGCAAGGCATTTTAGTACCTCAAAATTATTGTTAGAACAAAATACCGGTAACCAAGAAGATTACATGCAATTAGGCGATGAAGATGATGCCGAAAAGTTAATTCAAATTTTAAACTCAGATGCCTTAAAATTAAAAGTAGCCCAGGTATTTGATTTGTACAAGCGTTGGAAAATAAAAGATACCACCTTTGCTTACCATTATTTAAAATTAAAGTGGGATGAAATGGTAACTATAAAACGTACCGAATTTAATAGCATTAAAATAGAAGTATATGATTATACCGCCAATAACTCAGCAAATTTAGCCAATGGTATCTGTAACTACTGCGATACTGTTAGAAATGAAATGACAAGGGGCGTTTCTAATCAAGCTTTACGAATTGTAAAACAAGCTCTTGATAATACCATGATAATGATGGGACAGTTAGAAGATAGTCTTCAAACTCTTCGTCAATTGGGTGTTTTAGATTATAAAACCGATGTTGAAGCTTACACAAAAAGTTATGCTAAGGCCATTGAAAAAGGAAATAAAACAGCCATTATTGAACTTGAAAAAAAGTTAGATATACTAAAAAAATACGGCGGCGCTTATTTATCTGTTAACGAAAATTTAAAAAAGTACCGCTTTAAATATCCGGTGCTAAAAGCTAAGTACGATGATGAATTAATGAATAATAAAGAAAACTTACCTTTTAAATTTGTGGTAGAAAAAGCCAAGCCAAACGAATATAAAGCCAAGCCAAAACGCTTTTTGCTAGTAGGTTTAGCAGCCACCTCGGCCTTTATTTTAACTTTTTTAATATTATTGTTTAAAGAAAACCTAAGTAAATTAAATTTAAAAAATCAATAAAATTATGGAGATGTTTAACACCCAAGCCATTTTAAAATTATTTATTAAACATGCTAAATTAGTAATAAGTGTATGTTTTGTTGCCGCAGTAATTTCGTTTGGCGCCTCATTTTTATTAAAAGAAAAATATAAATCTGTAGCCGTTGTTTACCCCGTAAATGTTGGTCAAAACTCTGAGGAGTCTTCTACCGAACAATTAATACAATATCTTTTAAGTGAAGATGTAAAAACTAAATTGGCTGTTGATTTTAAATTGTATCAACACTATGGCATTGATACCACTAAAATAAAAGGTGGTAAAGCATTATTTAATTATGTGTATGCTGAAAATTTTAAAATTTCGCCTACTCAGTACGAATCAATAGAAGTTGAAGTAAAAGATGCTGACCCACAATTTACTCAACAACTTAATTGGGCATTAATTACTAATACAAATAATTTTATGAAAGAAAATAAAACTAAAATTATTAAACAATATCTATCAAATACACAAACTGTTTTAGTGTCTCAAAACAATCAATTAGATTCGTTAAACACGGTCATTAAAAAATTTAAAGCCGATAATAATATACAAGATAAACCAGAAGATAAAAACGATGAAAACATTAAATATAAAAAGGAAAAAAACAATGATATAAAAATTTTAAGTGGTAAAATTAAAGCTACATTAAAATCTTACGAAAATACAAAAATTAAAAATGATACTTATTTAATGGATGCTTATTCTCATAACGATTACATTACTATTGTATCTAAACCAAACCTTCCCGATAAGCGCTGCTATCCTGTAAGATGGGTAATAGTACTTACATCAACCTTATCAGCATTACTATTAACACTAATATTTTTATTGTTTAAAAATCGTAATTCTTTGCAAAATTAACATTGGCAAAATTATTAAAAACATATTTATTACCCTTTTTAATGTTAAGCTACATTATTGGTAATGCTTATATTATGGTATATAAAAAAGATTTTTTTTATCCCTATAATGCCATTCCGTTTTTATTAATAATTGGGTACATTGCTATTTTTCATTTACAAAAACTAATTTTCTTTTTAGCATTTTGTACCCCCTTATCCATTTCGTTAAAAGAGATGGGCTTATCACAAGGGATGGATTTAAGCCTACCTTCCGAGCCCTTAATGGCAGGTATTATGTTGCTTTATATTTTAAACCAATTAAGCACAAGCATTGCCGATAAAAAATTTATTTCGCATCCCATTACCACTATTATAATTTTTCAATTATTGTGGATGTTATTTACCACACTTACCAGTACCGATGTTATTGTATCATTAAAATATTTTGTATCGCGCTTGTGGTTTATATTTAGTTGCTATATTATAATGCCTCATCTATTTCAACACAAAAAAAATATAATTAATTTTATTTTTTGTTATGCCTTTGCATTACTCATTGTAATTATATATGCCGAAGTGAGGCATGCAGCTTTTAACTTTAACGATAAAGCTGCCGATTGGGTATCTGCCCCATTTTATAACGACCATACCGCATATGCGGCTGCCCTTGCCATGTTTATACCAGTAGTGTTTAGCTTTTTATTTTTAAAATCTATGGCAAACTATTTAAAATTAATTGCCTTTGCCTTATTTTTAATTTTTGTTGCTGCCATTATACTTACCTATACACGTGCCGCTTGGTTAAGCTTAGTAATGGCACTAGGTATTTTATTAACTTTAAGTTTAAAAATAAAATTTAAAACAATTGTTTTTACACTTATAATAGGTGGAGGTTTATTTTTGGCCTTTCAAACCGAAATTTTAATGGCTTTAGGTAAAAACAATACCGATGCCGAGGGCGGTTTTTCTAATAATATTGAGTCTGTTACTAATATTAGTACCGATGCTTCAAACCTTGAGCGTTTAAACCGATGGAGTTGTGCACTACGCATGTGGCAAGATAAACCTATTTTAGGCTGGGGCCCTGGCACTTATATGTTTAAATACGCGCCCTACCAACTAAGTAAAGACCGCACCATTATAAGCACTAACTTTGGTGTGGGTGGCAATGCCCATAGCGAATATTTAGGTCCCTTAGCCGAACAAGGTGTAATAGGCTGCGTAATTGTTTTAATACTATTGTTTTATGCAACCGCCCTGGGTTACAAATTAGTTTATACCCTACAAGATAAAGAATTGCGTATTTTAACTATAGGTTTATTTTTAGGATTAATGACTTATTTTGTGCATGGCTTTATAAATAATTTTTTAGATACTGATAAACTATCGCTACCATTTTGGGCTTTTTTAGCCGCTTTGGTAAGTATAGATTTATATTATAAAAAAAATATTACTTTAGTAACATAAACAATTAAAAACAAACAATTTAAAAAACAACCGTATGAATTTATTAGCAATTTTAGTTGCAGCATTAGTCCCATTAATAGTGGGCTTTATTTGGTACAATCCAAAAGTATTTGGTAACGCTTGGATGAAAGCCACAGGTATAACCGATGATAAAATGAAACAAAGCAATATGCTTTTAATTTTTGGTGTTACCTTTATATTAAGTTTATTGTTAGCAATGGCTATGCAATTTATGGTAATTCATCAAATGCACGTTACATCGTTATTTTTTAAACAACCTATTGATGATGCTACAACCGAAATGGGTACTTTGTATCAAAGTATTATGCAAAAATTAGGCACTAGCTACCGTACTTTTAAGCATGGGGCCTTGCATGGCACAATTAGTGGCTTTATGGTGGGCTTACCAATTATGGGCATTAATGCTTTGTTTGAGCGCCGTGGCTTTAAATACATTGCCATTAACGTAGGCTATTGGATGCTTTGTATGGGTCTAATGGGCGGTATAGTTAGCGCTTGGATGTAGTAGAGTTAATACCACAACATATTAAAAAAAGGAGATCATTTAATGTATCTCCTTTTTTATTTGGTACAATGTACAAATGTTAAAACTTATCACTTCACTCAACAAAACTATTAGCTCACTCATTTATATTAAAAAAAGCTAAAATATGTAACTTTTTACCCAACCCTTCATAATAGCTATTGCGTATAATATACAAAACGCAATAGTTATGAGACAACTAAAAATTACCAAACAAATTACAAATCGCGAAACGGCTTCGTTAGATATGTATTTAGCCGATATTGGCCGTGTAGAATTAATTACCGCCGAAGAAGAAGTTATTTTAGCACAAAAAATACGTAATAAAGATCAACAGGCTTTAGATAAATTAGTAAAAGCCAATCTTCGCTTTGTAGTATCGGTAAGTAAACAATACCAAAATCAAGGTTTAAGCCTTCCTGATTTAATTAACGAAGGTAACTTAGGTTTAATAAAAGCGGCACAACGTTTTGATGAAACCCGAGGCTTTAAATTTATTAGTTACGCTGTTTGGTGGATTCGCCAATCTATACTCCAAGCATTAGCCGAACAAAGCCGCATTGTACGCTTACCCTTAAATAAAATTGGCGCTATTAATAAAATAAACAAAACCTTTGGTAAGTTAGAGCAAGATTTAGAACGCGAACCTAGTTACGATGAGTTGGGCGAACTATTAGAAATGCTGCCAAACGAAATTCAAGAAACGATGCGTAATAATAGCCGCCATATCAGTATGGATGCACCACTAAGTATGGCCGAAGATGGTGGAAACTTATATGATTTAATGACCAACCACGATGCCCTAAGCCCAGAAAAAGAATTGATGGGACAAAGTTTACAAATGGAAATTTTACGTTCATTATCCACCTTAACAGAGAGAGAAGCCGAAGTTGTAAAATTATTTTTTGGTATTGGTGGCACTCATGCTCATTCATTAGAAGAAATAGGCGAAAAATTTGATCTAACTCGCGAACGTGTTCGTCAAATAAAAGAAAAAGCAGTACGCGGCTTAAAACGTGGTTCGCGTAGTAGACTTTTAAAAGCTTATTTGGGTTAATTTTAAATTGAAAATGTAAAAAATTGCTTTTATTACACTTTATATTTTCCATTTTTTAATATAACTTTGTCCTGTGAAAATTGAAAAAGAAGAAATCGTATTTGCCAATATTGAAAGAAACCCTCTGGTACTTTTAATATCCTTATTAATTAGTGCAGGATTTATTTATCTTACCTATATTTCTATTTTTAATAAAGAGGCCTTTGAAGTAAAACCCATGGGTTTCTTTTTATTTGTACCTACTTTGTTTGCGTGTTTTCAAACCTTATGGTTTATTGTAAATCCTTATGGTATTGTGTACGAAGATAGATTTGAAATTAAAAAATCATTCTTTAACCTAAAACAATGGTATTTTATTGATATTAAAAAAATAGGCTCTATTAAAAATACAGGCTTTAGTATTACTTATAATGATAATGAGGTGGAGCGTTTAAATTTAATTGGTATAAAACCAGCACATAAAATAATCATGCAACAGTGGTTTGCTAAGCAAGTAGATTTAAGTTTGCAAAAACGATTAGCAAATTCTTAAAAGGCATTTAAAACACTTAGCATCAATTTTTAAAAAGCAATAACTACATTAAGTTAGGCTTAATTTCACTAAATTTGTAATGCTATGCTTAAAAAGTATTTTATAGTTTTTTTATTTTTTTTCTCAAAAATAATTTCAGCACAATTATTAGTTGCTCGCGATACTATTACTGTTATTGAAAATAATTATACTTTAAAAATGCCTTGGGCAAATGGCATTAATTATAGTAACGTTTCAAATATTGATTTAAATTTTGATGCTGTAAAAGATATTGTAGTGTTTGATAAAGCTAACCAATTTGCTACAGGTCGTTTTAGATGCTTTATAAAAACAGGTGTTGCAGGTGCCGCAACCTATAGTGCCAATCCCGATTTAAGTTACAACTTCCCTACAATAAATGATTGGGCCATTTTTTTAGATTATAATTGCGAT
Organism: Bacteroidota bacterium; assembly: GCA_025363015.1. GTDB lineage: Bacteria > Bacteroidota > Bacteroidia > B-17B0 > Aurantibacillaceae > Aurantibacillus. The sequence goes on along the minus strand of JANYEQ010000061.1, from coordinate 22,904 downwards.
GGCAAAGAAGATATTTTTTGCTCAACAACTGGTGGGATAGAAGTATATAAAAATATTAGCACTCCCACTTTAGGTATAAGTTTTCAATTAGAAAAAATTTTATTGTATACCGATTACGATCCCTCTGCTGGTGTATCACTGGCAAATTTATACGTAAGCTCAGTTGGTGTGCCAGGTATTATTGATATGGATAACGATGGCGATTTAGATATATTAACCTTTAATGTAGGTGGTTATCAAATAGAATACCATAAAAATATGAGTAAAGAATTGTATAACAATTGCGATAGCTTAGTGTTTGAATATGCTACAGGCTGTTGGGGGAAAATATACGAAAATAATTGTTCGGTTTTATTTAATCAAAACTGCTCATTTAAACCCTTGCAAAATAATTACACAATAAACAACAATCAATTACATTCCGGCTCTTGCTTAACGTGTTTAGATACAGATGGTGATGGCGATAAAGATCTTATTATGGGCGATATTAGTTGTAACGTTGTGCAATATTTAAAAAATACAGGCAGTGTAACAAATGCCTTGGTAGTAGATACCACAAAGCTTTATCCAACTGCTGCTACACAAATAAAAATAAATAATTTTCCTTGCACGTATAATGTGGATGTAGATGGCGATACTAAAAAAGATTTAATAGCTACACCAAATGCCTTTGGTAGCCAAAATTATAAAAGTCTTTGGTATTACAAAAATGCAAGCACTACCAATACTGTAAATTTTAATTTTGTAAAAGATAATTTTTTGCAAGACGAAATGATTGAAGTTGGGCAAAATTCTTACCCTGTTTTATTTGATTATAATGCCGATGGTAAAAAAGATTTATTAATAGGCACTTTTGGTTATTATAGTGGTACTTCCTTATCAGCCCAATTAACTTTATATAAAAATATTGGTACTTTAGCGCAGCCCTCATATTCATTAATTACTCGCAATTTAGGTAATGTAGGCGCACAAGGGTTAACCAATGTAATGCCCACCGTTGGCGATATTGATGGCGATGGCGATACCGATATTTTAATTGGTACAGCGTATGGTCAAATACATTGGTTGGTAAATACAGCAGGCGCTGGCAATCCGTGTAATTTTAGCAGCTTTTTAAATACGCCTTTTACATTTACAACAAACTCAGGTAGTGCCGCCCCACAATTATTTGATATTAATACTGATGGAAAATTAGATTTATTAATTGGCACCAAAAATGGTAAAATTGCATATTACCAAAATGTGGGCACTACCACAAGTCCTAGCTTTACATTAATAACAAATAACTTTGGTAATATAAATGTTACAACTAATACCAGTCAGTTTGGTACCGATGCATACGCCACACCATTTTTTTATACCGATGCTGGTATTACAAAAGTGTTAGTAGGCTGCGTAAGCGGACAAATTTTTCAATACCAAGTGCCAGCAGTAATTTCAAACTCCTGCACTTTAATTTCGAATAATGTAAATGCTTGGTTAGAAGGCGGGCAAAGTACTATTTATTTTGAAGATGTAAATAACGATGGTAAACGCGACGCCTTTCTAGGCAATGCTTCTGGTGGATTAAGTTTTTTTTCATCTAAATCGCCCTACGTTGGTTTAACAGAATTAACAAATGATAAGCTAATGGAGCAAATTATTTTATTTCCAAACCCAACTGCAAACCAAATGACCTTAGCGATAAATAAAATAGATTTTGAAAGCGCAACAATTATTTTTTACGATGTGTTAGGCCATCAAATTCTTACAAAAAAAATTACTCAAAACTTTGAAGATATTGATGTAAGAAGCCTAAATACAGGCATTTATTTTGCTAAAATTAATTTACAAGTTAATGGCAAAGCAATTAACATTACAAAAAAAATAATAAAAAATTAATTTTACTTTCTTGAAATATTTTATTTTCATAATTATTTTTTTACTTTTTATATCTTGTAAAAAAGATATTGGTAAAATTAATTATGGCAGTTATCCGCATGATGTTGGTAAGATTATAACTAACTCATGTGCTATTTCGGGTTGTCATAACGGTATTAGTTATTTAAGTTCAAGCGGTTTAAATTTACAATCATGGGTAAGTATGTTTGCTGGCAGTAATAGTGGCTCGCCAGTAATACCTTATAATAGTAAATTTTCTAATTTATGTTATTACATAAATACTTACTCTGAATTGGGCATACAAAGTAGCCCCACAATGCCATTAAATAAAAAAGTATTAACCATTGAACAAGTAAAATTAATTAGTAGTTGGATAGACGCTGGCGCACCTGATATAAATGGCAATGTAATGTGGGCAGATAATGCGCAACGCAAAAAATTATATGCTACTAATCAGGGTTGCGACATTGTGACAGTAATTGATGCTCAAACACAATTACCTATGCGCTATATTTCAGTAGGAAATAAAAATGGTATTGAAAGTCCACATCAAATTAGGGTTTCGCCCGATGGACAATATTGGTATGTAAACTTTATTAATAATAATATTTTGCAAAAATTTAGATGTAGCGATGATAGTTATGTAGGCGATATTCCCTTAACGCCCGTAGCAGCAGGAACTTCAACAAACACTGCTTTTGATGATGCGTTTAATTGGAATACGTTTACTATTACCAACGATGGAAAAAAAGCATTTTGTGTATCCTATCAAGCATCGGGTAAAGTGGCCTGCGTGGATTTAGAAAATAAAAAACTATTATATTTTATAGGAGGCTTTGTAAACCCACATGGTATTGTTTTAAACAGCAACAATACTAAACTATATATTACGGCACAAAGTGGTAATTATATTACAGAGTACGATACAGCCTTTGTAAGCTATACAAAATTATCATTACAAAATGGTTTACCAGCAGATGATAATAATAATTCGGGCACCACAAATTTGGGTGTACACGATATTATACAATCGTCCAATGCCAATCAAATTTTACTTACTTGTCAAAATACAAACGAGGTTAGAATTTTTAACACACAAACAAATATGGTAAGCGCTATCATTACAACGGGCATCTTTCCACAAGAAATTTTATATTCAAACACTTTTAATTCCTATTATGTTAGTTGTACTAACGACACTATTTCTTTTCCAAAATCGCATGGTGTAATTACAAAAATCGATGCAAATAGTTTGTCTACAACTAAATTGGCTTGTGGCTATCAACCACACGGCATAGCTATTGATGATACTAAAAAACTATTGTACGTTTTATCTCGTAATTTACAAATAATAGGGCCTTTGCCACATCACACAAGCGTTTGTGGTGGACGGAATGGTTTTGTGAATTTTATTGATTTAAACGCTTTTACGATACAAACAAAAAAATACGAACTAAGCGTTGATCCTTATTTTATAGCCTCACGCCCATAAACATAACAAATGACAATAGAAGAACTATTAAAAAAACAACCCATACTTTTGTTTGATGGCGAATGTGGTTTTTGTAATAAAAGCATTCAGTTTTTTTTAAGAAACGAAAAAAATAAAAAAATGCATTTTGCGCCACTTCAATCTGAAGTTGGTAAACAACTTAAAACCTATTTCGAAATAAGTCCAGAAGTAGATAGCGTAATTTTAATTAAAGATTATTCGGCTTTTATAAAATCATGCGCTGCTTTACGTTTAACCCCTTTTTTAAAAGGGGTTTGGCCATTAATGATGGTATTTGTAATTATTCCTCCATTCATTCGCAATTGGGTTTACGATTTAATTGCAAAAAACCGCATGAAAATAGCAGGCCGTGTAAAAAGTTGCCAGCTATTACCAAAAGAAGATAAGGAACGTTTTTTTATATAAAAAGCTGTTTAAATTTTATCTAATTTATTGCTTAACTTTGTTAAGTGATTAAAATTGGTAATAATATAACTCTTCCCGATTTTCCATTATTATTAGCACCAATGGAAGATGTAAGCGACCCACCTTTTAGGTACGTTTGTAAACAGTACGGTGCCGATTTAATGTACACTGAGTTTATTAGTAGCGAAGGATTAATAAGAGATGCTATTAAAAGTCGCCAAAAGCTTGATATTTTTGATTACGAGCGCCCCATAGGCATACAAATTTTTGGAGGAGATGAAGATGCAATGGCATTAAGTGCTAAAATTGTTGATGCTACTAACCCAGATTTATTAGATATTAATTTTGGTTGTCCTGTAAAAAAAGTAGTGTGCAAAGGTGCTGGCGCAGGAGTTTTAAAAGATATTGATTTAATGATTAGGTTAACTAAGGCGGTTATAAAAAGTACCAATTTACCAGTTACCGTTAAAACCCGTTTGGGTTGGGACGATAACAGTATAAACATTATGGAAGTGGCCGAACGCCTGCAAGATGTGGGTGTACAAGCCTTAGCTATACATGGGCGTACCCGAGCGCAAATGTATAAAGGCAGTGCCAACTGGAAATACATTGCTGAGGTAAAAAATAACCCCCGTATTAAAATACCAATTTTTGGTAATGGAGATGTGGATAGCCCTGAAAAAGCATTAGAATATAAAAATACCTACGGCGTTGATGGTATTATGATTGGTCGTGCTGCTATTGGTTATCCTTGGATTTTTAACGAAATAAAACATTTTTTTAAAACCGGACAACATTTACCAAAACCTGTGATTCAAAATAGAGTAGAGGTGTGCAAAACACATTTAGAAAAATCAGTACAATGGAAGGGTGAAAAATTAGGGCTCTTAGAAATGCGAAACCATTACGCCAATTATTTTAAAGGCATACCTAATTTTAAAGAAACGCGTACAAAATTAGTAACCTTAAATACAAGCGCTGAGGTATTACTACTTTTAGATGAAATAGTTTTTATGGAACAATTTAATTTAGTAGATAGTATTTAATGCTACTCAGTCTTTTTAACCTTATTCAATAATATTAGCATTTAAAACCTGTAACAGCGCATTTGCTTTTAATAAACATTCATCGTATTCTTTTTCGGCAGTGCATAAATGGGTAATAGCGCTACCTACAGCAATGCTTAAGCGTTTAGTGTGTTGGTTGTAAAATATACTTCTAATATTTACTGACAGTTCAAAATCGCCATTTTCTTCAATTAAACCCATGGCTCCTGAGTAAAAATAGCGTTCAAAATTTTCAACCTCATTAATTAATTTCATGGCACTAATTTTTGGAGCACCCGTCATACTTGCCATAGGGAAGGTAGCGCGTACAATATCTTCAAAGCCTATTGTTTCTTTTAGTTGACAACTAATGGTGCTTACCATTTGGTGTAGCGTTTCAAAACTTTCTATTGTATATAATTTATTTACAGTTACAGTACCTTTTTTTGCAAGTATCGAAAAATCGTTTCGAGCCACATCTACCGCCATTACATTTTCGGTACGTTCTTTTTCACTATTAAATAATTTATTTTTTAAATCTTCATCTTCATTGGCATTAAGTCCACGTTTTATAGTGCCTTTTATAGGTTTGGTAAAAAGTGTGTTGCCTTCTTTTTTTAAAAATAATTCGGGGCTAGCGCTAATTATAAAATCGTTATTTAGTTTTACTAATTTACAATAGGGTGCTTTGGTAAGTTGTTGTAATTTTATAAAAATGCTTAGTGGGTCTATCTCAACATCGTTAGCAAAAAACTCAATGCAGTAATTTAGTTCGTAAATGTTACCCTGTTGTATGTGTTGTTTTAATTGGTTTACCTTTTGTATGTATTGTTGTTTGCTTGTATTTGCTTTTAAAAGTATGGGCGCGTTATTATTAGTAACTACATTTAAATTTATTAAACGTTTATTTACAACATTATAAAATTGTAATATTGGTTTTTGGGTGGCGCCATTTATGTAGGGTAAAATACAAAATTGTAAACTGTTATTTTTTTTGTTTGGAGTCAAATTTAGCAACTCTGCAAAAAAATTGTTTTTTACATTTAAAGTTAATATATAACTGCTACTAACGTTAAAATTTGCTTCCACTGGGTAAAATTACATTAAAAATGAGTGAAAGAGTAAAAATATCGAGTAAATAATTTGCAATTAAACTATAACTATAAATTACTTGAGATAGCGATGATTAGGTAAATATATTCCATTCGCGTTAATATTTAGTCCATTCACGGATTAAAAAAATCATTTTATCGAGTTGTTTATTAATTGCAAGTATTTCATTTTACCTTGTATAAAAATATTTTCAGTTATGAAAAAACTATTCCTTCCTTTAATTTTTGTTTGTGTTTTAACACATACTACTTTAGCCCAAAATGTAGCTATAAATGCTACAGGCGCAGTACCAGTTGCAAGTGCCATGTTAGATATTACATCTACAACAAGTGGCTTATTAATACCGCGTATGTCTAGTGCACAGCGTATAGCTATAGCTACCCCTGCCACCGGATTAGTGGTATATGATACTACCACCGGAACTTTTTGGTACTTTGATGGAACTTTTTGGGTGGAGCTATTAAATGGAAGTACAGGTTGGCGCATTACAGGGAATGCACTTAGTAGTGCCGGCATATTCGGTAGCACTACAGCACAAGATGTTAGGTTTTTTAGTAATAATACCGAGAGGATGCGGTTAGTAAGCAGTGGTGTATTTGGAATAAATACTGCTGCGCCAGCAACATCAGGGAGTGGCTTATCTGCGGTAGATAAATTAAACATAACAACATCAACAACTTCTGGAAACGCAGCTATGGTTGAATTATATAATACAAGCGCTAGCGGTTTTTCACAATTTGCTAATAATTCAGGAAGTGCCAATCCTTTCGATGCAATTAGATCAGTAATTAATTACCCAACTAACTCTGGCTTACCCGCTGCTGTTTACGGTCTTCAAGTAGCCAACTCGGGATTTGGAATTGGAGTTAATGCAATAACAAATTCAACTAATGCTAATTCTAACGGAATTTATGCTCAATGTCCATTTTCAAATAGTGCAGGTTATTATGCAGGTTATTTTGTGGGAAGAGTAGCTAGTACAGGAAATTATTTCGTTGTTTCCGATAAACGCCTAAAGAAAAATATTACACCATTGGGAAATTGCTTAGATAAAGTTATAAAAATGATGCCAGTAGAATACAATTTTGATGAAAAATATAAAGGATTTATTGCGTCAGAAGAAAAACAGGCGGGTTTATTAGCTCAAGATGTTGATGAAATTTTTCACAACAGTAATATTGTTTCTGATATTAATTTAAAAAGTGTAGGTGGAGAAAACGAACCAAAATTTGTTGGTGCAACAGAAAAAACAGAACTCAAAACTATGGCAGCTAAAGCAGTTTCTTACAGTGCATTAACTCCTTATTTAATTGGTGCTATTAAAGAACAACAACAACAAATTGAACTATTAAAACAAGAAATTGAATTGTTAAAAAGTAAAAAGTAAACAGCATAAAATTTTAATATCATACAGTAATAAATAAAATTTTTAACATTGCTAATAAAAAATAATATGTACATAATATGAGATTTACTATTTTAATATCAATTATTTTTTTACGATTTATTGTATATTCGCAAGGCATACTAAACAACGGTGCGCGTATTGTTTTTTCGGGTGGCGGGCAAATATATGTGGCAGGGGCTGCTAATGGTGGTTACCTTAGCCAAGCTGGCGGGCAAATAAACCCCAGCGCAGCAGGTATATTAACCATTGAAGGTAATTGGACAAACAATTCGGCTAATACTGGCTTTAGTAGTGATAATGGTACTGTTGTAATGAATGGAGCTGCCCAAAGTATTAATGGTACCTCATCTACAACATTTTATAATTTAACATTATCAGGTACTGCTGGCAGCACTAAAACACAAAATGTAAATACATCGGTTGGGGGAGTTGCAGGTACAACAGGCGTATTATCTATTGGTTCAGATATTTACAACCTAAATTCGCTTGTACTTACTATTACAAACCCTGCTATTACTGCAGTTACTTATGGTACCGGTTATGTATTAAGTGAAACAAATGCTGCTGTAAACCCAAGCATTATGCGTTGGAATATGGGAGCAGTTACCGGCGCGCACGTTTATCCATTTGGTGTAGCGGGTACGCAAATTCCGTTTACGTTTAATAAAACTACTGTAGGGGCTACAAATGTAGATGTTAGTACACGCTCTACCGCAGCAAGTAATAATTTACCTTGGGCTGGGGCAAGTAACGTTGCTGCTGTTGGTTTTATGTTTTGCCCTAATTTAGCCATATCGGGTAATCCATGTGCTGTAAATTCAGTAATTGACAGATGGTGGGATATTACAACTAGTGCAGCCGTTACAGCTAATTGTACATTTAGTTATAGAGGTAGTGAAAATACCTTAAACGTACCCTATAACACAGGTAATATTGGTACGCAATTTTGGGATGGTAGTAATTGGAATGGTAATAACTTTACCATAGGAAGTGCCCTAGCTGTTAGTGCTGGTGTTGGGGCAGTTACGGCATCAGGTTTAAGCCAATTTTGTCCCTATGTACTTTCTTCTTTTTTAGTGCCTTTACCAATTGATTTAATAAATTATTCTGCAATTTGTAAGGGTAATTCATCAGTACAACTTAATTGGAGTACCTCTTTTGAAAGTAATAGTGCTTATTTTGATATTATGAACAGCAGAGATGGTATTAATTTTACAAAAATTGCTTCGGTTAACGCCATTGGAAACTCTTCTGCTATAAATAATTACGCATATACTGTTGTAAATAAAACAGGTTTAGGAAATTATTACCGATTAAAAATGGTAGATAAAGATTTAACAGCGCGTAACTCTAAAATAGAATTTATAAGCGATAATTGTGATGTTAAAGAAGAAATACCAAATTTATATTATAACCAACAAAATGGTATTGTTATTACTAACACTAGCAAAAATGCTACAAACTATACTTTAACAATTTTTGATGCTGCAGGAAAATTAATTCGCGAAAGCAATTTAGCGGTTAGCGAAGGATATAACACCTTTACAATTGACGCACCCATTGCAAATGGTATTTATTTAGTAAATTTAGTTTACAATAACGGAGAAAGTATTTCAAAAAAAATACCTGTGTTTGCTAATTAAAAAACTTATTTAGTTACTCTTCCATTGGGTAATCTTTAGCTACCCAATCTGGTTTAATGCCTTCAGGTAATTCAAGTACTTTTGTGTTTTTATAGCCTAGCGAAATCACGGCATCGTAAGCGGGTTTTATATTAGGGCAACTTGCATACGAACAACAGCCACAATATACAACAACTGCTTTATTTTTATTTTCCATAGCAAGAGTTGCTTTTATTTTTTCAATAGCCGTTGCACTTGTTGCACGGCCTACAAAAATAGCTGTTTTAATATTTTCCATTGGCCCAATGTTTAATATAATGGGTTTATCTTTTGCATTGGTTTTAATTTTTTCGGCCAAATCTTTTGTTGGCATTAATTGGTCTTTGGCCCACAAAGGCGCTTGACTAAAACAAAAGGTAGTAGAGGCGGCAATTAATAAAAGTGTAAAATAATTTTTCATAGTTGTTTTATATAAAATCAAAGTTATGCAAATTTAAAATGCTAAAGATTTAAAAAATGCTAAAATGTAAAGGCTGTTTGTACTCTAATTAAAAAATAGTTATTCCAACAATAATACCGTGCCTTTTAATTGTTTGTATTCGCCACGTGCATTTTTGTAATCAATTAAATACACATAAACATCGGGCGTTGCATTTATACCGTCCCAACCCTTAGTATCGTCATTGGTTTCAAATAATTTAACTCCCCAACGGTTAAATATACTCACATTATATTCTGTTTTATCAATAAAATGTGTAATGGGCAACCACACTTTATTTTTACCATTTGGCGCAAAAGCTGAGGGTACAAATAACCTGCCTTCTATATAAATATCTTGTAAATTAGATTTGCTGGTTTCGGCAAAGCCATAACTATCGCCAATGCCTTCCAAAGCTTCTATTACATATTCTATTTTACTGCCATTGGGTGCTTCTTCGTTTACATCATCTGTAAAAGTAGTATCTGTAGGGCCTTTACTGGCAATGGGTGTAGTGTTTTGTATATCGTTAACAACTCTGTAAATATTATAACCACTAACGCCACCATTAAAGCCTAAATAGTTTGTCCAACATAAATGTTTTATAAAAATTTCCTCATTATCATCTTGTACTTTTAGCAAAATGGTTTTCACTACTTGACTTTGTATTCGCTCGTTTCCACAGGCATCATTAATTACGGCTTTATAATAGTAAAAGGTATGTTTTGTATCAGCATTATCGTCTATAATAGTGTAAAAAGGTGTGTTATTAAAAGCAGCATTAGTAATACGATTAAAGTTTATATTGTTAGTAGAACGGTAAATAGTTATACTTGAGCTTTTTTTTGAGGTATCGATAAATAATTTTAATTGAACTGATTTTTTATCTAAAACACTGGCAGAAGTTATATAAACAAAGCTTGGAGACAAAGGTTGTTTACTAAAAAAACAAACGCGATTACTGGATGAAGTAATTGTTTTATCGGTATTTATTACTCTAATAAAATAACAGCAATTAGCACTGGCTTGTACATTTGAGTGAGTAAAATTAGTTTGAGTTGTAGCACCTACTTGTAAAAATGCACTGCCATTTACCGAGTAATAAATGCGATATTCTAAAATGCCTTTAGGCATATTTCCATAGGGCGTCCAGCTGAGGTTAGTTTTAAAACTACAACTATCATAAGTGGTAGTTAAAAACATTGTACGCGGTAAATTATCAAATGTTGAAATGTTGTTACAACTGTCAATGGCTGATACATATAAGCCCACCCAGCCTGTACTTGCAACGTTTACAGTATAACCATAGGAAGTAGAGTTAATGCCATTAAGAGTAGCTATAGATGTAATAATGCCACTAGGTGTGTTTTTTGCTATTTGATATTTAATAATATCTAAATCATTTGGTATTTGCCACGCTAAAACAGTATTGCCATTTGGTAAAACACTTATCGAATCTACAAAAGGTTGGTTGGGTGCTTTTTGATCTTTATAAATACCACCTTGTATGTTTGAACTTGAAAAACAACCGCTATTATCTTGTAACGTAGCTTGGTAATTAATACTTGCAGTACACACGCTAATGGTATCTGAATAGTTTAAATTGGTGGTTGAACTTAAATTATTCCAAGTGCCAATGGGGTATTCTTTAACCAATGAAAAATTAGCCGACGTGCTTGGCAATTTTGGTTGAAGAATGGGGTTGTAAAGTAATTTAACAGCGGGCGAACCCGAATTTTGCAAACAATTTAAAAAAATAGTTTGTAAAGTAGTAGAGTTTGCTGAGGTATTAACACCACCAGCACCATATTTAGTAAGCATATAGTAATAACAACTTTGTAAATTTGCATTTGCTGCCACATCGGTATATTGTAAAGTGGCTATGGCGCCAACACTAGCTACTAAATTAAAAGGCCCAGAAGATGAGGTAGAAAAATAAATTTGATACGCACTAAATTGATTGCTAGGATCGGGGGGGGCTAACCATGTTAATTTAACATTGCCGTTGGGTAACACCTGTAGACATCGCAAATCGGGAGCATTTACTTGGGTAAATGCACGTAACGATAAAAGAATAAGTATTGTTAAAAATTTACGCAATTTTATATATAACGTACTAATTTACAAATTATTGTGCTAATTTATATGAAAATAAAAGGTAAAAGGTTGGGTTTTAAATTAATTACAAAGTTTTTAGTGGTTAAAACAAAAAAATCTTGCTAATAACTAACAAAATTTTTTTTAAATACTATTCTTTTATTTTTCGGGATCTAAATCAACTTCTTCAGCAGCCTTGCCATTTTTCTTTGCTTTGTGTTGTGCTTTTTTATCGGCTTTTAATTTTTCCCATTTTGTTTTTTGGTCGGCAGTTAAAAAGGTACTCACTTCAGCATCAAATTTATCCATATTAGCCTTTAATTGCTGGTGGGTGGCTTTACGGTCATCAGGTGTTGTGGCGCCTTTTAATTTTTCTCGTAAGGGTGCGTTGGCTGTTATGCGTGTTAATGCTGCACTTTGCCATTTTGTGGCTTGGCTGGCATCTAAGCCTAAATTTTTAGTGGCCCATTCGGCTCCTTTTTTAGCGTGCTCTTCGGGGCTGTGTTGTTTTTTTTGTTCGTTACTTGGTTTGCCAAGTGTTGCATCTTGTGCTTGTGTAGTTATGGCAAAGCCTGTAACCAAAGCAATTGATAAAATTAGTTTTTTCATATTTTTTATAATTTAGTTGTTTGTACTTAAGATGAAGTAAATGTAAGTAAGTTTAATTTTAAATTTTATTTTAACGTTTTTTTACTTTTACGGTTATTCTAATATCCTCTAAAGGCCTATCGCGCTTATCTTTTGGCATATTTGCAATTTTATCTATTACCTCTAAACCTTCAATTACTTCGCCAAAAACAGTGTAAGTGCCATCTAAATGTGGTGTGCCACCTACAGTTGTATAAGCATCAATTTGTTGTTGGCTAAATTTATATTCGGGTGTTTGTAAATGTATTTTTTTTATTTCGTCTTCAATTTTTTGGTTTATCAAGGTGGCACTATCCGTTTTATTTTCATTTTTTAAACGGGTATAACTATCTTTTAAAGCCTTTCCTTCGTTGGTTTTAATATAATTACGGGCGCAGTTTACATAATGGGTTTTGTTTATGCGGCTTTCGTATTTTCTTAAATCTTCTAAACTTCGTTTTTTGCCCATAACAATATAAAATTGCGAAGCACTTGATTCAAATTTTGGGTTAATCTCATCGCTTTCTCGAGCAGCGCATAGTTTGCCTTTGGTATGAATTAATTTTGAATTTATTTCGGCAGGAATTGTGTATTTTAAATCACCATGCCCTAAACTATCCCCAGGTTTAGCGTGTTTGCTCAAAGGGTCGCCGGCTTGTATCATAAAATCAGCAATAATTCTATGAAAAAGTAATGAATCAAAAATACCTTGGTTTGCTAATTTTAAAAAATTGGCTTTGTGCAAAGGTGTTTCTTCGTATAGTTTTACCTTCATAGTGCCTAAATTTGTTTGTATGTAAATGGTTTCTTTACTCAATGTTTGGGCAGTATTACTCATTGAGATTAGAAGTACAAACAATAGTAGAAGAATAGTTTTCATTATTAAAATAAATTTAAGTATATTTGTTATGTAAATATCATATAAAAAATATTGTTATGAAACACATTTTAGTAATTATTTCGGTTTTTGTTTTAGCTACTTTTACGTTTACCAGTTTTGGTTGCGATAAAAAAACAGATTGTAATGCCACCATTACCGTTGTAGATTCGAGCGGTATTGTTAGCAACGCTACAGTAAAGTTATTTGCCAATGTTAAAAGTGGCAGTACCAATTATGTTGCGGATGTAAAAGCCACTGGTACTACTGATGAGGGTGGGGTTGTTAAATTTACTTTTAAATTACCAGCTATTTTTGATATTAATGCTACTAAAGTTGTTGGTACACACACATACGTGGGTACTGGTATTATTAAATTAGAAGAAGGCAAAGGCACTGAAAAAACAGTTACGATAAAGTAATTTTATTTAAAAAAAATAATAAAAAAATCGGGTTTTACAATCCGATTTTTTTTTGTGATGAAGCCAATAAATTTACTTTTTTTACGTTTAATCATATTAACTATTATATTTAATACGTGAATATTTACGCAAAAAAACAACGCTGGAAATTAACCTTAGCCGCATTTGCTTTATTAATAGTAATTGCATCGCTTTGGTACACAAACGATTTAGTAAAACGCATTGCTAAAGAAGAACGGCAAAAAGCTAAACTTTGGGCTGAAGCCGTTGAAAAAAAAGCCAAACTAGTAAAAATTACTAACGAATTATTTGAAAAAATAAAAGTAGAAGAACGTAAAAAAGCTGAATTATTTGCTCAAGCCACCAAACAAATTAGTACAAGTAATGGCAGTATTGATAATTTTGCCTTAATTGTTTTACAAGAAAACACAAGTGTTCCTGTAATTTTAACTAACGAAAGCGATGCTATTTTACAGTGGCGAAATTTAGATACCGCTAAAGAAAAAAATAAAACGTACTTACAAGAACAATTGGCAATAATGAAACAATTATACGCTCCCATCACTTTTGAATACTACAAGGGGCGATACCAAAAATTATATCATAAAGACAGTAAAGTGTTTACCAATATAAAATTACTTTACGATAGTTTAATAAAATCGTTTATTACCGATGTGGCAGTAAACTCGGCTGGTGTGCCGGTTATATTTACAAATGCTGCAAAAGATAGCGTGATAGATTTAGGAAAAATAGATATTAAAGAAGTAGATACAAAACAAAAATTATTTATAAAACTACAAGAGCTATCTACTCAAAATACACCAATAGAAGTAGATTTGGGCGAAGGCACAACTAATTATATTTTTTATGCTCAATCCAATTTACTCACGCAATTAAAATATTACCCTTATGTTCAATTTGGCGTCATTGGTTTATTTTTATTAATAGCGTATATATTGTTTAGCACCGCTCGAAAGGCCGAGCAAGACCAAGTTTGGGTGGGTATGAGTAAAGAAACCGCCCATCAATTAGGCACCCCCTTATCCTCGCTAATGGCCTGGAACGAGCATTTAAGAAGTGTTGGGGTGGATGAAACCATTGTTACCGAAATGCAACACGATGTAAAACGTTTGCAAATGATAACCGAACGTTTTAGTAAAATAGGTTCGCAGCCCACATTAGTAAACGAAAATGTAAACGAAGTTTTAATAAATGCTATAAATTATTTAAAAAATAGAACCTCGCGCAATGTGGAATACAAACTTAATTTACCGAGCGATCATTTACAGGCCTACCTTTGTACCCCTTTGTTTGAATGGGTTATAGAAAATATTTGTAAAAATGCAGTAGATGCTATGGATGGTAAGGGGAGCATTAGTCTATCCTTAATTGATGTACCAGAAGGTTTGTTTGTAGATATTACAGATACTGGCAAAGGCATTTCAAAATCTAAATTTAAAACCGTTTTTGAGCCAGGCTTTACGACTAAAAAACGAGGCTGGGGTTTGGGTTTAAGTCTTTGTAAACGCATTATAGAAAATTACCACGAAGGAAAAATTTTTGTAGTAAGCAGCGAAGCTAATAAAGGCACTACGTTTAGAATTGCTTTAAAACGAGGGTAATTAAGAAAAACTTTGCATGTCGCATAACTTTTTATACGAACCATTTAATGCTAATAGTTGTTGATGATTGCCCCTCTCAATAATTTCTCCATTATGCATTACAATAATTTCATCAGCATTGGCAATGGTACTCAGGCGGTGAGCAATTACTAAACTTGTTCGGTTTTTCATCAGATTAGTTAAAGCCTCTTGTACTAACTTTTCACTCTCTGTATCTAAGGCCGAAGTAGCTTCGTCTAATATTAAAATATCTGGATTTTTTAAAATAGCACGGGCAATACTAATGCGTTGTTTTTGTCCGCCGCTTAATTTGCCACCTCTATCGCCAATATTACTATTGTAACCATTTGGTAATTGCATAATAAAATCGTGCGCATTTGCAATTTTTGCGGCGTTAATAATTTCGTCTTTTGTTTTGTGTTGTAAGCCAAAAGAAATATTATTTAAAATCGTATCATTAAACAAAATACTTTCTTGGGTAACAACGCCAATGTAACTGCGTAAATTTTCTATTTTTAAATCTTTAATATTAATGTTATCAATTAATAATTCGCCAGCATCTGTATCGTAAAAACGTGGTAACATATCGGCTAAAGTTGTTTTACCACTGCCACTTTGTCCAACCAAAGCAATGGTTTTACCTTTTGGTATGGTTAAAATTATATTTTTTAAAACGTAACCTTCATCGCCTTTGTGATACGCAAACGAAACATTTTTAAATTCGATACATGAATTAAATTGTTGAATAGTAATTGGATTTGTACTTTCTTTAATGATATCATCGGCTAATAAAATTTTATCAATACGTTCTTCGCTGGCTATACCTTTTTGAATGTTATTATATGAAAAAGTTATTTGTTTTAAGGGTGGAATTAACTGTGATGCTAAGGCAAAATAAGCAATAAACAAAGCTCCTGTTAACTCCTCACTAAATACCATTTTACCACCCAATAATAAAATTAGCATTAAAATGGCCGTTACAATTGTTTCGGTTAGAGGAGAGGTAATATCTGTTTTACGATATACTTTCACCGATTGTTTGTAGTAGGATTGATTAATTTCTTCGAATTTTCCGCTCATGTGTGTATTGGCACTAAAGGCTTTTATGACTTTTAAACTTCCAAGGGTTTCTTCAATTAAACTTATTAATTGCCCCAATGTATGCTTAGTAGCGCTAGATGCATTTTTTAAACTTTTACCAAGTAAGGCAATTATTATAGCGGCAATTGGTAATAATAAAATAATATACAAAGTAAGCTTAGCACTAATTAATAGCATTAACGAAAATAAAATAATTACGGTTAAGGGTTCTCTAAAAATCATTTCTAAGGTTTGCATAATGCTCCATTCAATCTCTTGCACATCGGTGGTCATGCGGCTCATTAAATCGCCTTTTTTTTCTTCGCTATAATAACTTAAGGGCAATGCCATTGCTTTTTTATACATTTTATTGCGTAAATCTCTAACAACGCCATTGCGAATAGGGGCCACAAAATACATGGCCATATATCTAAATATATTTTTAAATAGCGTTAAAATAAAAATCAAAAAACATATTAAAGTTAATGCGCCCAATTTACCTTTTGTTAAAATTAGGCCTGCTAAATAGAAGTTAGAAGCATCTTTTAAATAGGTTGATGAGAGCGAAAATTTCGGTTCGCCTTTAAATAAAATTTGTAAAATAGTAGCGTCGTTATTTTTAAATAGTAAATCTAAAAACGGCGCAATTAAAGCCAATATAGAGGCCGAAAATATGGCAAACAGCACATTAAACAGCACGTTTAAAGCGGTGTAGCCTTTATAGTTTTTAGTATATTTTAAAACCGAAAATAGTTTTTTCATTAAAAAGGCTAATATACTACAAAAAAATAAATATACGTTTTACCAAATACCAAATTGTTCGTACATCATCCCTTTATACCAAGGTTCTTTACTGTAGCGTTTATCCATATCACTTATAAGTTGTTTAATGGTAAATATTTTTTTCTTTTTAGGAATTATAAATGTTGTAGCTATTGGATTTAAAACTTCTACTTTTTTAGCAAAATAAATAACACCACCATCCTCCGTAGCCAAACCTAAAATAGTGCCAGGCAAGCCATTAAAACTTTCAGGGCCAGTAGAGGGTAAAATATCGTAACTAAACCAGGCATAAATACGCGTACTATCGTTTGCTTGCCAAATGGCTTTACGGCAATTGTAACCTGCAATTTTACGGCTACTCTCTGTAATTTTCCAATGGCGTAAAAAAAGGCTATCGTTTAAATGTATTTCTTCGCCCCACATTGTTTTTATAATATAACGTTGCTGGGTGTTAAAATTTTGATACACTGTGTTTTTTTGTGTTGTCCAGCTCATGTTTTCGCGCAATTCACTTTCTTGCGGTTTAAATAGGCTAATGGTATCAGTAACGTATAGTTCAAAAAAATCGATTTTAATTTTATCTTCTTCTTTTATCCAACGTTTTTGGTTTTCGTTTTTAAATTTTTTAAAGAGGTTTGTTTTCCGTTCGTACGTAATTTTAGCAGATGTTATTTGAGAGTTACTATTTATTGAAAAACACACTAACAAAACTATAATACAAGCAATGTTTTTTAATGTAAAGTTTTGATTGCACTCAACCTTAAAAGCACATTCAGCTTGATTTTTATAATAATAATTTTTTAACAAGCAATTATAATTATCTCTATTTATATGAGCTCTATTAATTAAAGTCATTCTCTTCCTCCTTCTTTTTATTGCTGTTAAACTTAAAAATAACACGGGCCAAAAAATAACGTTTAATAATTTGTGTTTTGGTATCAATAATTTTGTTGGCTGCAATTTCGCGCTGGTTACTAATATTTTGGTTTAAAATATCATAAGCTTCGGCACTCACAATTAAATTTTCGTTTTTCAAAAATGTTTTACTGAGGCTAGCATTTAAAATAAAGTAATTAATATTGTAGCCTACTGCTCTATTACCATTATTTGAGTAGTTTCCATCGGCATTTACTTTAAATTTTTTTGGCAACTTTAGCATTAAATTTCCACCTACTCCATAGGTATAATAAGGTTTAGACTGAGTACTTATAGTTTGTTTAGGAATATTATAACTGTAACTTCCAATAATACTAACATCTAAATAATCTAATTGTTTTTCTACACCTAAATTTTGACCCACATCAAAAAATTGAGTAATATTTTTTACATCGTTTATATACGCAACATTATTATTAAAGCCACTACTTAAATTAGTATTTATTTTAAAAAGGCGTTTAAATACCGGAAAAGCCCCGCCACACCAAATGTTTGCATTATAATTGCCATTTATGTTAATGGGTGTTGTAGTACTTTTGCCTTGCGTATCAAAAGTTGTTTTTTCGTTTATTTCGTTGTTAGTACTGCTGTATTGCCCACCTGAATAAAAATGCACATCGGTAATGCCTTTATAAAAATAGTAATTAACATTTATGTTATTATTAAATTGTGGCTTTAAGTTAGGATTACCAATGGTTATACGGTTAGGGTCAGTATTATCTACCACGGGTTGCATTTGTTGTAATTCGGGTTGTTGAGCACTACTGTTATAAAAAACAGTAAGGTTAGAGCCTTGATTAATACGATAAATAAATGAAGCGGAGGGTAAAATATTTCTAAAGGTTTGATTTAACTTTTGATTTTTTGTAACATTTATATTTTCTTGATAAATAGTTCTAAACGCTGAGCCAATACTAATACGGTATTTTTTTACGTCGTAAATTAATTTAGTTCCAACCCTGTTTACCACGCGTAAGTTTTTAAAATTATTACTTTGTGTAAAATTAAAATTATCGTAGCCTTGTCCGTTAAAATCCAAAGTAGTGCGGTTATTATTATTTTTATTATAGGTAACACCGACGCTTGTTTCTAGTTTAAATTTTTTATTTAAAGGTTCTGTGTAAGTAATAGAAGCGGTGTGTTCTTCTTTATGATTAAGCTGTGTGCGTTTTTGTAATAAGGCACTATCGGGCAATTGATTTTGATAGTAATTAAACGAAGTATTTAAATTAGAGTTTGTTTGCGCATTGTAGTATGATGGTTGATAGGTAATGTTTAGGTTCCTGTCTTTTTTCATAAAGTTGCGATTTAGTTTTAGCATTACGTTTGCATCTATTGTTTCGTTAGTATTACTATTTAAAATACTTGTTTGGCGCGTTAATACATTGTTTTTTGAAATAAATTGATCGGTTTTAAAATCGGCATTATTGCCCAAATTGTAATTTATTTTTGGTTTAATAGTTAGTTCGGTTAAAGAGTCTAGTTTTTGTGTAAGTTTAAAATTAAATTTATGGCTTTGTATTTGCGCCTTATTTCCTAGCTGCTGTTGGTTTGTATAACTAGTATCTTGTAAAAAAAATTGGGTATTAATTTGGCTACCCGTTACTAATTGATTTTGATTAAAAGTATAATCGGCATTTACTTTTGTGTTTTTACCATACTTATCGTTAATGTAAAAGCCAGATTTTAAGGTTTGTGGTACACCTGTTCCGCTGGCGTTAGAGGATGCCCAGGTGTTAGTTTCAGGATCATAATTATTATTAGTTTCGTTACTTAGACCATATTTATTAGCCTCGCTCCAATCAAACGCATTTTTTGGGGTGTTGGCAAACAAACCAAATAGCGATAATTTTTGTTGTTTTTTAAATTTATTAATTAGCACATCATTTTCGTAAAATTTATTAAAGTCAGTTGCGCCACTTACTTTACCAAAATATCCTTTTTTACTATCTTCTTTTAATTTTAGGTTAACAATTTTTACCGTTTCATCGCCACTTTCGGTATTTTCGTTTTTCTTTTCAAATACTTGTACTGTTTCAACAGTGTTTGCGTTTAAATTTTTGGTAGCTATAGTGGGGTCAGTACCAAAAAACTCATCGCCATCTACTAATACTTGGTCAACGGTTTTACCTTGTATGGTAATTTTGCCTTTGGCATCTACTTTTACACCTGGTAATTTTTTTAGTAAATCTTCTACACTTGCATTGGCTTGTACTTTAAAACTATCAGCAGTAAATTGAAGGGTATCGCCTTTATAATACATTTTTTCTTTGTATGCAACAATTTCAACTTCGTTAAGTTGTACGCTTTTTTGAGGGAGTATTACATTTTTAAAATTAAATACAGTATCTATTTTACTGGGCACTAATAAATATGTTTTATCATTAAAACTAGGATGGCTAATAATTACAATATATGTATCAACAGGTAATTTGAAAGGTTTAAAAATGCCATTTGTATTGCTACGTGAAAAATTTACTAAGGTGCTATCGCTAAATTTTATAGCCATTAATAGAGCATTTGGTAGGCTTTGTTTGCCAGCTGTATCGGCCATATTACCACTTATTTTTATAGTTTGTGCTTTATAGCAAAATCCTAAAAACAAAAATAATAATACAAGTAGTTTTTTAACCATAATTAATAAGCAACATATCTGTAATACAAATATTAGAAAAGGTTACAGACAAAAAACATTTTTAGCGTTTTTTGGGAAATATAATAGTGAAAGTAATTTATCGCTATAGCGCAAATGACTGATGCAACACGATTGAAGTTTATTTTAAATACTAAAGTGTAGTCTGAACGAATAAACACTAATTGGCCCTCTATCCTTATTATATGCAGGGTTTAAAATAAATTGATATACAAATGAGGGTGTTATTTTGCCATTTAATAAGGAGGCGCTGTAATAGGTTTCGAATAAATGTTCGTTAGCATAATTTAATCTGCCATCGCCAATAATAAAGCCTAATCCCCCTTTTGATAAATAATTAACATGTTGTTGCGATAGCCCCGATAGGCAATAAGCAACAGCAACGACATCGTTATTACGTTTCCATTTAGTGCCATTTAAGGAAGCGCCAATACTAAAAGCCCTATCAATTTCGGTAAAGCACCAGGTTTCGTTTTGTCCATCATTGTAAGATGCGCGAGCAAATACACCCATATTAGGCGTGATATATTGTTCTACATTTACACCTATGCCATATTTACTACGCCCGTACTGGCGACTTGCAACTATGCTATAATCGTTTATAGGAAATGTAGGATTAATACTATCATAAGTAGTAACAATATTTTGCGCAGTATAACTACCCATTAAAGTGGTGTTATAAAAGGCAAGGGCACTGGCTTTACCCTGCAAGCCCTTTATTGCATATTTGTATTTTATTTCAAAACTATTTGCGTTTGCCTTTGCAATATTTTTATCCATAACATTACCATTGGCGGTAATTGGCAGCATACTCATGGCATAACGTACTTCAATTTTTTTGCTTATGTACTCTAAAATAGCACTTGGGGTGTAACCGCGTGTATTTGCAGGATAATCCCAAGCACCATTACTCATTAAACCCCAACTTAAAAACTGGTTGCGTGGGTTGTGCGAAAAGGAATTGTCATCAAAATAATCGGCAATAGAAACTTTGCCTACAGTTAATGCAAAATATTTGGTAGGAATATATTGTGCTATTTTATTTTCGCCTTCAGCCTGCCATTCTTTATCTTTTGTTAAAGCAATTAATTGCCTAAAAAAAACACGGGCTAAATATATTTTTGGCTCGGGGCTACCTACTCTAAATGCTTCGCCATTAGTAAAGGCGGCTATGCCAAACGCCTTTGATAGACCTGAGCCTCCAGCAATTTCGGTATTAATAAAAGCTGATGCGTTTTTCCAAAGTTTTACGCCACCAAAAATAGTACTTGTAAGTGTTGTAGCCCATTGTTGTTCTGTTGTTTGGCTATGAGCTCCTGTATAATTTGCATTAAAGGCTGGCCTATATTGGCTAACGGTAGTTTCTTGTGCGTGAAGTGTAAACCAATTTTGCTTTTTTAAACTGTCTTGAGCAGTTGTAGTTAATTTTAAAAAAGTGATTAAAACGATAATAAGTATATGTCTCGAATTATATTTCAATTGTTTATTTTTTACAAATATATGTTTTTTTTTGATTAACTAAATTTTTTTTTAGGTCAGCCTAAATTTTTGTCCTACTTTATTTAATATTTCATCTTCAATTTCAAATTGAACTGAATTTGTAAATGGAATCTTTAAATCAGTTAAATTAAAATCTTCGCATAAAAATTATATTTCAAAATTAATTAAAATAGTATTTGATGTTATAATTAATTGAATGGGAGACCAAAGCGCAATACTTTTTTTACTATACCATTAATGGTAATAGAATCTTCAATGCGAATTAAGTTTGAGTTTTTATTTTCTTTTAATATAACATTAATACTTTTTTGAATAGTTGCCTCAAATTTAAAAAAATATTGAGTTTTCGTTTTTATTTAAGTTCATCTAATTTAATAGTAGAAAGGTTATCGGTAATAAGCAATAATCCTATATTGGTATTTAATACAGCCTTTGCTTGATGACTTTTTCCTCTAATACCAATATCCGTTCAAAAAAATACACATAAACTCATTCTTTTTCATTCATACTTCTTCATAAAATAGTTCCGTAGCTTAGGCTAAGCAACGATTTTATTCATCGTCTGTATAAAAAATAATTTTGTTTCTATTGTATCTTTTTGAACGAAAATTGGTATTAGATGCGTGTTTGCAACGCACAATTACAAAAAAACAAACCATACAATTAAAAAAGTACTAATATAAAACATCCTTCTTCATAATGAAATAGTCCATTACAATTGCACCTTTAAAATATTTTAGTTATTGTTTTGCTAAAACGAGTACGAGTGGGGGGATAAAAAAGGTTAAGTATAGAGAAGACTACCCATTTTTGAATTAGTTTAATACAATAAATTTTCTGT
>JANYEQ010000017.1 GCA_025363015.1 Bacteroidota bacterium | reverse complement strand
TTGGAGCAGCATATCTGTTACGCACTAACGTGGTCGCATTAGAGGAAACTGCTCCTTGATCTCTCATTACCGTGGGGCTTGTACCCATTAGCGCCACATCGTAGCCATTGGGCTGGGATGTAAAATCATTACAATTCATTTTAAGGCCGTCTAAATTATTAGTAGTGCCACTATTATTGTTTAAAGCACCAATGCCCACCGCAAAATTATTAAAATTGTTGCGGTAAATGCTGTGGGCACCTGCTTGGCTGTTGTTTACATACATACCTACATCGCCACCATCAACTAAAGCGGGGTTTTGTAAAAAGGTGTTGTTGTTTACATTGTAGTTTTTACAATTGTTTAAGTACAAGCCGGTGCCAGCACCACCTATGCTAGATGTGCGCACATAGTTGTATTCAAAAACTGGGGTAGTTACGTTGTTAATGTAGGTAGAGTTATAATAGTTATCAAAAAAACTAGTGTTTTTAATACTTGGCACACGTAATGGGTTGCTGTTGGATACATAAATTCCATTATCAAAACCACTTATTTTTGTTGGGTTACTGGCATTAATTTGGTCTACAAAAAAGTTGGCGTCGCTTGCATAAATACCATAACCACTATTGTTAAAATTGCCTGTTGTGTTTTCAAAGTTACAACCTGTAAATTTTATACCATCTACATCCACCAATGCCGCCCTATATTGTGGTATACCACCATCTAACAAAGGCGCATTAATTTTAAAATTACAATTTACAAAGCTACTTAAGTTACCACCATTAGGGCTATGATAAGAAAAAATAGCTACATCGCCCATATTATTAATAAAATTAGCATTGTTTGCTATAACTATACCTCCTGTTTTTGTACCATCTGCAAAATTATTGCTTAGTGTAGTGGCAGTAAGTATTGCTAAACGTGCATTGCTTATTGTACCACCATTTGTAATGTTTACAAAACCTTGAAAAACGCCTGCACCACCTGATAGAGCTTGTGATTTATTATAATTTCCTTCTACTTCAATACCATTCCAAATGGTATTTGGGCAAGCCAAAACCGAGGTTAATGTGGCACCGTTTATATTTAATTTACCACCGGGTTTTACAATAATTTTTGTTGGTATACCGCTCGCTTTACTATCGGCAAATTGTATAGTTGTAGCAGCACCTGTAATGTTTAAAACACCGCCTGCTTTTACAGTAACAATGCCTATTACTGAGTGGTTAGAGTTCCAATTAATTGTTGTGCCAGCATTTACAGTTAAACCATTAATATCGTAAGTTTGAAGCGAACTACATTCATCGTAAGTTTTAATCATTTCATAATCTTCATCTTGATTATTAATTTGCGCATCGTTATTGCCACCAATTAAATAGCCATTATCTAAAGTATAATCAATACCAAAAAGGCAAACTTCAACTTCTTGGTTTACATTATCAAAATAATTTTTTGTCCATAAAATATTTCCTGAAGCATCTAATTTTGAAAGTTGGGGTTGAACGATGTTTAAGTTTGACGTTGCATCAGAGCCACCTACAACAAGAGCTGTGCCACCCGGTAATACTTTTAAAGGATTAAAATAATCAATACCAGTAGAATTAGGAATGTTTTTTGCCCAAATAAAATTACCACTTGTATTAAAACGAATAACCGCAGGGTCTGTTTGTAAATAGCCTTGAGCATATGTATTTAATGCTATGCTAACACAGCCACTTGAAGGCACGCTACCATTAATATTGAATTGCGCTACCATTACAAAATCTCCGCCAGCAGTTAATTGTTCCAAGTAAACCCCACTTTCTTCATCTGTTTTGTTTCCAGCACTTGTACCACAAGCAACATTATCTAACAAATCAATATAGGGTATTCCTACAGTATTTTTAGTAAATATTTTTTGCCATAATATTGTACCTGTTAGGTCTGTTTTAAAGAGTAAAACATCGTTAGTAAAAGGCAATATACTTGAGTTTATAATGCGACCAGTATATAAATAAGCAATTGGGTTATTGCTCGCATCGTATTCAACCGTAACATTTTTTAGTATTGGATTTATATAGTTACCAGCTGAAGCAGTAAAATAAAATTGTACACCGCCACTACCAAAGGCGGCATCTACGGCACCTGTAGCATTTAATTTTATACTTAAACCTGCATATGAATTTCCATTTGAAGTAGTATTTACATCTGAAGATATAATAAAACCTGTAATTGTACCTGTCGCATCTTTAATTTCCTTTGCAAAAGAGTAGTCTAATGATGCTACATCTTTAAAAAATGTACCGCCTAAAAGTCCAGGTATTGTATATGTATTATAATATTTTACACCCCAAGCAGCATCCATAACTCCAGTTGTTTTATTAAGGCGTACCGAAAAATGTCCTAAACGATCAGCACCGCCAATATTTTGAATTTTTTTACCAAAAATAATGTAACTTAAAGCATCTTCAATAATTTGTAATCCATAGCCATTAGT
This sequence comes from Bacteroidota bacterium, assembly GCA_025363015.1. Lineage (GTDB taxonomy): Bacteria > Bacteroidota > Bacteroidia > B-17B0 > Aurantibacillaceae > Aurantibacillus. The sequence continues at coordinate 36,929 of JANYEQ010000017.1, read as the reverse complement.
ATTAGAGCTTGGTTCAACCCCATAGTTATTATCTATAATTATTGTTTCCCACAAAAAATTACCATTTTTATCCACTTTTACAATAGTAGGTTGCCTAACTGTAGTAGCAGAAGTAACAGTTGGATAAGGAATTTCAGAATAACCAGTACCAATAAAATTTCCATCGGCAACAGATTTAACACCATAAAACCAATCTTCGCCATGGTGTGTTGATGGGTGTTTTGTTGATTCTTTAGCATAATACCATTGCACACCTGGTAAGGTGTTTTGGGCATACAACTTAGTTGTGATAGTAAAGGCACTTACTGCCAGCAAGCCCATTAAAAGTTTTGTTTTTAGTTTTTTCATTTTTTTTGTTTAGTTATTAAATTAATTATTAGTTTGCTATGTTACTAATTCATTTATCCTTTCCTACAAAAATTAGGCGTAAATCTATTGAAATAGTTTTTAGGTTTTTCGCAAACAGAACTACATTAAGCAACCCTTAATTGGTTATATATTTTTATTCTTTAGATTATTAATAATTTAGTTAGTTATAGTAAAAGTAAACTTCGGTTTTTACAAAAGCAAATAAATGTTAATTATTAAATTGTTAAAATTGTAGGTGTTACAAGCAACATTGCAATTTCTCTGTTAATACTTATTATAAAAAATTAAAACTTGTAAGTATTACAAGCATACGTATTAATTTAGGGGGTAATACTTACAAAAAACACAGTAGCCCAATGCGTATTAATTTACCATTACCAGTTATATTAAAAAACTAACCAGTTATATTAAAAGTACCGCCACTTATGCGCCAAAAGCTACCACTTATTGGTTTTAACATTTTTTGCTGTAACTTTTTTATTTTTTATACGTTATACTATATAAAATATACAAGCGTATGATAACACAAAAAAGTAAAAACCCGCAGGCATAAAAAGTATAGTATTTTTTATGTGGCAGTTTCTTCCGCTAAGCCAGCTTAACTAAATACAGAAGGCTTACACCTAATTAAATTAATAACATTTAAAAACAAATTAAAATGAAAACAAAACAAATAGCGTTTAATTACGCCAGTTTAGATGCATCGGGGCTTGCCGTAAAAGGGCAAAGCATACACGATAGCTTAATTAGCAACAGCTACTATCCCAGTTGCGTACCTTTTATATCTATTTTACAAACCAATGTTACAGCACTAACTAGTACTATTACCGCTGGTGGAAACACACCCACACCCGCGCAAACAAGTGCCATACACACTGCACAAAAAGATGTAAAAAATATACTACGCGTTATTGGAGGCTTAGTAAATTGGGATGGCAATGGCAACGAAACCATACTACTTACCAGTGGTTTTGACCTTAAAAACTACAGCCCACCAAACCCTAAAACCTTTAAAGCTAAATTGGGTAAACTTAGTGGCGAGGTTGATTTAGAAATAAATAGCAACGGCAATGCCGCCTATTATTGGGAAATTACAAACGACCCCATTGGCATTACCACTTGGGCAAAAGCCAGCCTTACCACCACTAGCAAAACTACTATTACAGGGCTTACACCTGGCACTAAATTTTGGTTTAGGGTAAGTATTACTAAAAGTAATAAAGTTGTAGTAGTAAGCGACCCCTATACCATTATGGTAGTTTAAAAAGGTATAACTATTTGGTATAAAACAAAAAAGCGTTTCAATTTAAATTGAAACGCTTTTTTTATTTAATTAAATTTAGTGTTATTGTACAACCAATTTTCGGCTCATTTTAGCACCATTTATGCTAAGGTTTACAAAGTAAATACCTTTTGCTAAGCTATTATTTTTATTAATAACAATACTTTGCTCACCAGTTGTATAACTGGTATTAGTTATTGGTAATACTATGTTACCTAACACATCTACTACACTAATTTTAACGGTTGAAGCATCGTTTAAGTTAAACTTAAGTGTAGTTTCGCTGGTGGTTGGATTTGGATATAAATTAAGTTTAATGCTTTTTGTTAATTCGTTAATACCAACGGTAGTAGGGTCTGAAACATTAATAGCATCTAAATACAAGTTGTTTCCATTACCAGCAGCTGGGTCTTCTATAAACTGAAAACGCACCAACACACTTGCCGAACTTTGGTAATTAAACCATAAAGCAGCTGTATTTGTTACATCATATGTTTTCCACTGGCTTGGGCTTGGTAAAAATGGAGTATTTGAAACGCCACCCGAACCTGATGCCATTTGACCTGCACTAAATGTGTAAATATCGTTCCAAGTTCCACCACAATCTAAACTACCTTGTAGTTTTAAAACATCAGCTTGTGTGGCTGTTTGGCGGGCATATGCATATTTAAAACTAAATATATTATTTGGGTAATTTACAACATCCATTATTGGCATTTGTAAAATATCTACTTGCCCTGCACCATCTTGTGAACCATCTATAAATACAGAAGCATTTCCATCAATACCTGCATTACCAGTTTGTGCCCATGTTACACCACCACCTAAATTATTAACCACCCAATTGGTAGGTATAACCGTTGGCACTTCAAAACTTTCAAAATAACTATTGGTAATAACTGGCGAACCATTTAATACGGTTACTGGTTTTACAATTGTACTGCTACCTTGTGCATTACTAACGGTAAGAGTAACGTTAACAGTACCTGGGGTAGGAAACGTAATTGCTGTTTGCGATACCGATGGTAAAGCAATAACAGCTCCATTATTTGCGCTCCAAGCATACGAAGTAATCACACCATTATACGAACAATCTTTCATGGTTAATGAACCACCCGAACAAACTGTAAATGTAGTGGTTGGTAAAAAATTAGCAATTGGTGCGCAAGGCGTTGTTCCATTCACATCGGTAAAAGTTAAATTACCTGCCGACCAAAGGTTGTTTCTACCGCTAGTACCAGATTGTGCCGCTGTGCGAACACGTGTAGTTTGACCTTGTGTAAAGTTTTTAGGACAGCTTGAGTAATCCATAATGTTTTCAACATTTTGATAATATGGGGTAGTACCCGATGTACATATAACGTTTGAATTTGTACCTGTGGCAGGGCAAGTACTAAAATTACCTTTGGTATCAGGAGTATCTGATACACCATCACCACCAGAAACAGAACCACAAGTAACACCAGGATTATTAGTATTACCAAAAGTATGCGATAAGTTAAACCAATGACCAATTTCGTGCGAAAGTGAACGTGCGTTTAAACCCGCTAAAAATTGATAGTTGTACACAATGGCATCTTGATCGGCACCGCTACCCCAAGTACCTGGTAACCATGTGTAACCTACAACAGTGCCTGCTTGCATTGGTGCAGCAACTATATCTTTTACAATAATAATGTTTAGGTATTTTGTTGGATTCCAGGTAATACCTGTGTATAAATAACTAAATGCACCGCTTGGGTTTCTATCCCAAAGTGTACGTGTATCGTACTTATGCTCAATACCATTGGTACAGTTACCGCTTGGGTCTTTTTTAGCCAATACAAATTTTATATCGCTGTTAATGTACAACGCTTTAAAATCAGCATAAATTGAGTTAAAATCAGCGCCAGCAGCAGCATAATCGCTATTAATTTGAGCTAAGGCCGCAGTACATTGTGCATCGGTAATGTTTTCAGAACCACCAGTGTGTAATATATGAAACACTACAGGAATAGTGTATTGTACAGCCGCTGTTTTGTTTAAGGCTTGGTTAGCTACATTAGCTTTGTAAGTAATTTCAAACTCAGCTTGTTTTTTTTCATATTGTGCTTTTGCTTGTGGGTTAGTTGCAAAATACTGGTTCATTGCATCGTAGGTAACGCAAGGTTGTATTTGTTGCGAATAACCAACTACAGAACTTAGCATTGCTAAACCTAATGTTAGTGTAGATAATTGTTTTTTCATATTAGTTGTGTGTTTGTGTGTTTAGTTGTTATTTATTGTTTATAATATATACGTTTAAAATTACTTTTTAGTTGGGTTATTATTATTGGTGGCTAATTGATTCATTGCCATCATATCTTTTAAAGTTTTTTGCATACCATCAACGCTTCCATCTAAAAATATAACATTGCCTTTACCTTCTTGCGCAAAGTTTTTAACGGCTTCTGTCCACATACTAAATAAAATTAACGAGGCATCTAATTTAGCATCTTCCATTTCTTTAGCGGCACTGGCCATACCTTTGGCCACTTCTTGTCTAAACAATGCAATACCTTGCCCTTTTAGTTGTGAAGCATCTTTTTCGGCTTGAGCCGATATTTTTATAAAATTACCTTCGGCTTCAGCAGCCTTTGTTTTAGTAATTAATAAAGCTTGACCTTCGTTTTCGGCGGCTGCTTTTAAGTTATTACTAGCTACAACCTTAGCCATACTGCGCATTACCTCTTCATCAAACGTAATATCGTTTAATTGTAAATCTATCAAATGGTAACCCCAATTTTCAAGGGTTACATCTAGTTGTTCTTTAACAGCTTCTACAATTTCTCTGCGCGTAACTAGTACTTCGGCTTGTTTTTTTGTGGCCACAAACGCACGAACAGATCCTTCAACCGAGCGTACTAAGGCTTGCATAAAGTTTTTTTCGTCAACAAATTTAAATACTACATTTTTAATGGTTTCATCATCGCTATTAATTACCGAATATAAAAGCATAGCGGTAAAATTTACGTTAGCTTGATCTACCGTTACGGCTTGAAAACCAAGCTCAGCACTGCGATTTTGCACCGATATTTTTTTAAAAACTTTTTCAATAAATGGCACTTTAAAATTTAAACCTGGCCTTAAAATACGACTAAATTTTCCAAAAATAGTAGTAATAGCAACCGTACCTTGCTGTACCGTTACAAATGATAACAATACCGTTAAACCTGCTAAAACAAGTAATATAATAACTCCTACTCCACCCATAATTTATTTATTTTATATTTGTATAAAGGTAAAGGTATAAAAATTAAATTAATAAATCAAAAATCAATTATTTTATGGCAAGCAGGGTTTACAAATGGTTATTTATAGGTTTAATTACACTATCAACTAAGGGCTTTGGGCAAAACGAAGCGAATAAAGACAGTGTACCTGAGTACCAAAAATTATATGCAAAAGCGTGTAAGTTAACCGATTCTAGCAAATATAAAGAAGCTTTACCACTTTTTAAAAAAGCCATAAAACAAAAGCAAGATTATTGGCAAGCTTATAATAAAATGGCTTTTATAAAAATTCAACAAAAAGAGTATAAAGATGCCGAAAAAGATTTAATGAAATCGGAATTAATACTCCCTCAAAATTTTGAAACGTTGAAGTTAAAAGGTATTAATTTTTATTTAAATAATAAGTTTAAAGAAAGTAAAGGTGCCCTAGATACTGCCATTAGTATTGCTACTTTAGAAAAAATTGATGATGCCGAGGTGTATTATTACCAAGCGCAATTAATGTTTAAAGGCAAAAGTTATAAAACAGCCTTAACCACCTGCGAAAGCGCTACCGATATAAATAAAAACTATATTGACGTTATAGTTTTAAAAGCCGAAATACGTTTTGCAATGAAAGATTATAACTACACGATTAAAGAATTAAATGAGGCCATTAAATTAATGAAACCCGAAAAGTTAGATTATAACGCTTATAAATTGCGTGCAAAAAGTAAATTTGAAGTAAAAGATTTTAAAGGCGCTGTAACCGATTGGAGCGTTTATATTGATGCTAACCCCAACCAAGAAGATGCCCTTATTGCCCGTGCTGCTGCCAAAATTAATACAAACGATAATAGTGGCGCTATTGCAGATTTGGATGAGGCCATAAAACTAAACGCTAAAAATCCCGTAAGCTATTGCTATCGTGGGGTAGCTAAAGGCGGTAATAAAAACAATACCGAAGCCTTAAAAGATTTAGATTATGCCATAAAATTAAAGTTTGATTATGCTGCTGCTTATGTAAACCGCGCCGCTATTAAAATGGCAAGTAAAGATAAACATGGCGCTTGCGACGATTTAAAAAAAGCCGATGGCTTGGGCGATGAAATGGCTTTACAACTAAGCGAAAAATATTGCAAGTAATGCTAATGTTATTAAACTTTTGTAATATTACTCCATCTAAATAAAAATATGATTAAAAAAAATACTTAAAATGATTAAAAAAATACTTAGTTTATTTTTTATAATACTCGCCTTTTTCTGTAGTTCGCAAACCGATTCTGCATTTTCGCAAAGCGATAGGGCATTAAAGCAACGTAAGCAATTAAAGTTTGATTCTATTACTCAAAAATTTAAAAAAGATTCGGCTCATATTTACCGTTTTCAAAAGTTACGTCCGTTTTTAGGTTTAGATAACCGTAACTCCTTTATAAAAGATGTACCCGTAAACGTTAGGGGCATACAATTTGGTGTAGTTATAAACGAGCGCCACACTACAGGTGTTGGCTTTTATGGTGTAAATGGCAATACTTCTAAAAATGTAAAAACTAAATTAGGCAACGAAGATGCCTTAACTACCTTACAATTAAATTACATTACCCTATTTTACCAATATGCCCTTATTGATAAAAAACATTTTGAACTAGATATACCGCTTGAACTGGGCTTGGGAGGCTTTGATGTAAAAACTGTATCGCAAAAAGATGGTAGAATATTACAAGATAAAAAAGGTGGCTTAATACCCCTTGGCTTTGGTTTAAATTTTGTTTACAAACCATTAAAGCAAATTGGCATATCGGCCATGATAGGATACCGATTGGTAGCCGAAAAAAACCCGACTTTAAACTTTAATGGCCTATATTACTCTGTTGGTTTGGCCTTTGATATTCGACAAATTATAAGAGACATTCGTTTTTATGGCTTTAAACGACCAAAATACCGACGGGCTATTAAACGTTTATCTGCTGTTTAATAAATTTTTAATGTCATTGTATCCTTCTCGAAGGAAATGTCTTGTATGATATGAGTTGCAATCATAACTTTTATTTTTTAAGGTAATTATTCCAGAAATCAACTATTAGGTCAAAATACTGATGAGTGAAACTTAGTACTATAAAATGCTTAAAGCCCTTAAAAATACTTTTGCTAATTGACACAAAAAAAATTACTTTTAAGCGATGCAAAAATTTGAAACCGATGTTTTTTATATGACCGTGCACCCAAACGCGTTTATTGAATTTACCGTAAAAAAAAATTGTGTGCTAAAGGCTAAAGATGTATGGCAATCGCAACAACTATCAGCCAATTATTTACCAAATACTAAATTTTATGTTTTAATGGAGGCCGAAAGCGATTTTGAACTAAGCTTAGATGCCAGGCAAGCAGGCGCTTCTAAACAGTATTTTAGTCAAGCGCACGCCTTAGCCTTATACAGTAAATTAACTATTCATAAAATTTTAGGCAACGTATATATAAAATTTAGCCGTCCGCATACCCCCACCAAGTTTTTTGACGATAAACAACAAGCCATAAACTGGCTTAATAGTTTTAGACCGTAATTTACTTAAATTTACACCCTTATTTACCTATTATTAAATTTTAAAAATGAAAATTTATTTAGATAACGCTGCTACTACCAAATTAGACGAAGAAGTGCTTAAAGCCATGATGCCCGTAATGTTAGAAGATTTTGGCAACCCTTCTTCTATTCATGCCTTTGGGCGTAAATCGCGTGCTAATATTGAAAATGCTCGTAAAACAGTATCTAAATTACTAAACGTAAGCCCTGCCGAAGTGTTTTTTACATCTGGCGGTACCGAAGCCGATAATATGGCCATTTGCCAATCGGTTAGCACCTTTGGTATTACACACATAATTTCGAGTAAAATTGAGCATCATGCGGTAGAACATACTATAAATGTTTTAGAAAAAGAAGGTAAAATAAAAGCAAGTTGGGTAAATATAGATAGTAATGGCAATGTTGATTTAGTGCATTTGGAAGAACTTTTAAAAAACAATTCTCGCTCGTTAGTAAGTTTAATGCATGCCAATAACGAAATTGGAACCCTACTACCAATTCAACAAATTGGCAATTTATGTAAAACCTATAACGCCCTGTTTCATAGCGATACTGTTCAAACTATGGGGCATTACCCTATGGATTTACAACAACTAAACGTACACTTTATAACCTGTGCCGCACATAAATTTCATGGGCCAAAAGGTGTGGGTTTTTTATACATTAATCATCAACATAAAATTACACCTTTTATACACGGTGGCGCTCAAGAGCGTAATATGCGTGGTGGTACCGAAAATGTGTATGGTATTGTAGGCTTAGCAAAAGCTTTACAAATATGTTATGATGAGATGGACACCCACCAAAAGCACATTTCAGGCTTAAAAGAGTATATGAAAACCCAATTAGAACAAAAAATAAGTGGTATAGAATTTAATGGTGAAACCAGTTTTGAAAAATCGCTTTACACGGTTTTAAATTGTAGATTTCCGCATCACCCCGATGCCGAAATGCTACTATTTAATTTAGATATTGCAGGCATTGCTGCTAGTGGTGGAAGCGCTTGCAGTAGTGGTAGTAACCAAGGCAGTCACGTTTTACGCGGTTTAGGTATTGATATGGAAAAACCATCGGTACGGTTTAGCTTTAGTAAGTATAACACAAAAGCCGAAATTGATTTTGTGGTAAATAAACTAGTGGAACTTTTTGATACTAAAAAATAACTAAATATGAGCGAATTAATTATAAAAAATACAATTGCCATTAATGCCCCAGCCGCAAAAGTTTGGGATGCTTTAGTAAACCCACAACACACAAAAATATACATGTTTGGTTGCGAAACAGTAAGCAATTGGCAAGTAGGCAGCCCCTTGCTTTGGCAAATGCAACAGCAAGGCAAAGATTTTGTAGCCGTAAAAGGAAACATTGTGGCCATTGAACCCAACACCTATTTAGCATACACTGTAATTGATCCAAATTCGGCTATTGCCGATATACCCGAAAATTATTTAACCGTTACCTACCAATTGGTAAACGATAATGATAAAACACTATTAACCGTTACGCAAGGCAATTACTCAAAAGTAGCAGAAGGTGATAGAAGATATAACGAAGCTTATAATAATGGCGAGGGCTGGAACCCCATTTTAATTAAAATTAAAAATTTAGTAGAAGGGCAATAGTACCTTTTACATAGCGGTATTAAAACCCAATTGTTTAAAACCCAAATTATTACCAAGCCTATTGCATTTAATTAAGCGTTACTTTGTAATACTTTTTTGAATATTTTAGCCTATATACGCGCCAAACACAATTTAATTTTAAAGCTTTGTATTGTTTTACTTAGTGCTATTTTTATTACGTATTTATTACCCAAACAAAACGTTGTAGGGCAAAAGGTAGGCGAGTTTGATGCCATTTGGAGTTATAATAACTTAGTATTAGAAGACGATGTTTTTACATCAAAATCTAACCCCGAAATTGAAACCGAAAAACAACTCATAGAAACCGATGCTCCCCTAATTTTTGAAGAAAATAACACCGAAAAAAACTTAAAATTAATAGCTTTAGAAAACCTTAAACAAAAAAATAAAAACTATTATTCCATTCTTAAACCTTTGTTTGATAGCATTTATAGCGTTGGCGTTATAGAGAGTATAGATGAGGATTTAAAACCAGCTAAAACCTGTTTACTACAACAGGGCAATTATGCACAACCCATCGTATATTATAATTTTTTTACCATTAAAACAGCCGCTCAGTTTTTAGAAAACCAACTAAAAACTAAAAACACAATTACAAGCACTTTGCCCAATTATTTAAATTTTTTAGCCATCACGCTATATCAAAATTCACAAAAAACCCAAGCCTATAAAAATTTAAAACTAGAGCAAATTTCTATTTATAAAAATAATTATAAAAAGGGCCAAGTACTTGTTAAGCAGGGCGAACAGCTTACAAATAATAAACGTTTTTTAATAAACAATTACTTTTATAATCAAAATAAAAATAGTTCATCTAATTTTAAAACAACGCTTGCTAAATTAATTTTGGTGGGCATTATTTTATTAGTACTCTTAGTGTATTTAGCCTTTTTTAGAAAACAAATTTTTGGGCAGAATAAACACGTTTTATTTTTATACTTAATTATAGTAATTAGCTGCCTTAATACCTTTATTTTTAAAAAATATGGTTTATTAATTTTTGCCTTGCCCTATGCGTTAGTGCCCATTATTGTACGCGTATTTTTTGATAGCAGAACGGCTTTATTTACACATTTAATGGCCTTGTTATTGTGTAGTTTTTTTATGGTGGATAAATTAGAATTTATTTTATTACAACTCATAGCGGGTATTGGCACACTGTTTGCCGTTGCCGAAATGCGTAAACGCCAGCAAATTGTAAATGCTGCTACAATAGTTTTAATATTTTATGTTTTGGTTTTTGTGTGCTATCAATATGCCTTTGGTACACCCTTACTGGTAAAAAAAATATCGGCATACGTACCTTTTATAATAAGTGCATTATTGGTATTATTGGCCTATCCATTAATTTTTATTTCTGAAAAACTATTTGGTTTTATATCCGATTTTAAATTATTAGAGCTGTGTGATTTAAACCAACCCCTACTCCGACAATTATCGCAAGAAGTGCCCGGCACTTTTCAACACAGCCTTCAAGTAGCTAATTTGGCCGAAGAAGCCATTTATTACATTGGTGGCAATACACTTTTGGTGCGAACAGGGGCTATGTACCACGATATTGGTAAACTTTACAACCCAAAATTTTTTACCGAAAACCAAGGCAATAGTTACAGTCCTCATCAAGAAATGCAACCGTTAGAAAGTGCCAAAATTATTATTAGTCACGTTATAAAAGGTATTGAATTAGCAAAAAAAAATAAACTCCCCGAACAAATAATTGATTTTATTCGTACCCACCATGGCACCACCTCGGTAGGTTATTTTTTAAATTTATACAATAAAACCACTAAAGATACTGTGGGTAATGATGCTGACTTTAAATACAAAGGCCCCATACCTTTTAGTAAAGAAACCGCTGTACTAATGATGGCCGATGGTGTTGAAGCCGCATCGCGAAGTTTAAAAACACACGATGTATTAGCTATTAACGATTTAGTAGATACAATTATTAATTACAAAATAGCACAAAATCAGTTAATGAACTCAGATATTACCTTTAAGGACATTACTACCATTAAAAAAATATTTAAAAAACGATTAATGACTATTTATCATGCCCGAATTGAGTATCCAGCATCTTAAAAGCATGTTTAAAACCTAAAAAAATATTATATTTGTAATTAAACGTTTATAAAATAGCTCTGTTTCTTAAACCGAAACCGCTACTAAAATTTACATATGAAAAAAATTCTTTTAATCCTTATTACACTTATTGCTTTTTCGTCGTGCAAAATATTTAAGTCTAACTTAATGCTTAAAACACCAAAAAATTATAATTACGATAAACTATTAGATTCTTTAGCCCGATTAGATTATAAAATATCAGCCAATGACGCCATTATATTTAAAGTATTTACCAACGATGGTTTTAAACTAATTGACTTAGCATCCTCTTCTACCTCTATTTTTAGAAATGATATAGATGTAATAGTGGAGAGCGATGGAAGCGTTAAAATGCCTTTAATAGGCCGGCTACATGTAGAAGGATTAACCATCAGAGAAGCCGAAGATTTGTTTGAGGAAAAATACTCTGTACTTTACGTAAACCCATTTGTTACTTTAAAAGTTTCTAATAAACGTGTAATTGTTTTTCCAGGTAATAGTGGCGCAGCAAGGGTGCTAACCTTAGCAAATAATTATACTACCGTTATGGAAGCTATAGCCTCTGCGGGCGGTATACCCGAAGATGGAAAAGCTTACAAAGTTAAATTAATACGCAATAATGCCGATGCCACTAAAAAACCATTAGTGTATTTAATGGATTTATCGCGAATTGAAGGCTTAGCCGATGCAAAAACAAAAGTACAAGCCAACGACATCATTTATGTAGAACCACGCTACAAACCTTTTGCAACCTTTAATAAAGAAATTACCCCCATTATTACCCTTATTAGTAGTGTTTTAATTTTATACCAATTTTCTAAAATTAGATAATAGAAATGCTTAATCCACAAACAGAATCCACTAATAACCAATTAAAAGATATTACCGAACGGTTTAGCAGTAATATTGATATTGGTGTAATTGTTTTTTTGTTTAATAAAAGTAAAATTTTTATCAGCTTATTTTTTATTATTTCATTTTTAGCAGCCTTTGTTTATTTACGTTATACCACGCCTATATTCGAAAGCAAAGCCATTTTACAAATAAACGATGGTAGCAAAGATCAACTTGTTAAATTTAATAACTTAGATAATAACAATAATGTTATTTCAGAAGCCATAGAACAAATTCGATCAAAAGTATTTTTAAAACGCGTTGTAGAAAAATTAGATATTAGCGTTAATTATTTTTGCGAAGGAACTTTTAAAAATAACGAACTGTACCAATCATCGCCTTATATTGTTAAGCTAAATCTTAAAAATAGCGCCTTATATAACCAAAAAATTTATGTAGAATTAAATAAAAATTTAGCAACTGGCATTTTAAAAATTGGAACAACCGCTTATAAGTTTAATACCAATACTTGGTTAAAAACTGCCAATTTTGATGTAAATATTTTCATAAATCCTAAACTAAACCCTAAAGTAGCTGAACAGTTAATTGCCGAAAATAATTCGCTATACTTTTTTAATATCACCAATGTAGATGATGTTACTGCACAACTTCAAACTAAGTTAGAGGTTAAATTATTAAACGATTTAGCGAAAACAATTTCGTTAAAAGTTAATGATGTAAATGCTGCAAAAAGTACAGATATAGTAAATGCAATTATTGAAGAGTACTTAACCTATGATGTTGAGCGAAAAAGCGAAAGTTCGAGCAATATTATTACATTTATTAATAATCAATTAAGCGTGGTTTACAACGACTTAAAAAATACCGAAGGGGATTTACAAAAATTTAAAAAAGAAAAAAACATCTCCGAAAAAAATGAAGTCATTAACTCTCAACTCATGCGCGTGTCATCTATCGAAGACCAAATGCTAAAAGTTGAAATGGAAGAGAATATCATTAACGAAATTCAAGCCAACATTAATAAAAATAAAAGTGTAGATGTGTATCAACTCATTTCTTTAATATCGGGCACTGAGTACGAAAACTTAATAAAAGAAATTACGCAAACCATTCAAAAATTACTAATTGATAAAGAAAATTTACTGTATCAAGTTACGGCAAACTCAGAAAACATCAAACAAATTAATTATCAAATAGAAACTCAAAAAAAATTATTGCTTCAAAGTTTAGATGCTGTTCGATTAAAATATAAATCTAAATACAAAAGTTTACTCGAAAAATCAAACACCTACCAAAGCAAAATAAATAAAGAACCTGAAGATGAAGTAGAGTTTTCGCGCCTTAACCGTTTATATTCTATTAGCGAAAAATATTATACCATGCTTTTAGATCGTAAAACTGAATTTTCAATATCTAAAGCTGGTAATGTTTCCAAAAACATTATTTTAGAAAAGGCCTTGGGCCCAGGAGGGCAAGTATCTCCCAGCAAAAAAAATGCCATCGCCATTTCCATTATGGTGTCGCTTTTACTCTCAATAGGCTTAGTATTTATACGCTATTTATTTCACGATAAAATATATTCATTGGCTGATATTACGCGTTACTCAAGCGGTAATGTAAATTTATTAGGCATCATTCCTAATTACCAAAGCGAAATTCCCGTATCGCAATTAATCGTTGATAAAAATCCAAAATCGTTAATAAGCGAATCGTTTAGAACCATACGTGCTAACCTTGCCTTTATTGATGGCACTGAAGGTAAAAAAATTGTGGCGGTAACATCTACCATTAGTGGCGAGGGGAAAACCTTTGTATCCATTAACGTAGCGGGTATTTTAGCCTTTACGGGTAAAAAAGTAATTATTATAGATTTAGATATGCGTAAACCAAAAATTCATAAAGGTTTTGGTGTATCTAACAACATTGGCATGAGTACTATTTTAACAGGCATAACCCAGGTGGATGAATGTATTACTAATAGCACTATGGAAAATTTAAAATTTATTACCGCAGGCCCTACTCCACCCAATCCATCTGAATTAATTTTAACCAATAAATTAGATGAAACCATTGAACACCTCAAAAAAACATTTGATTACATAGTGATAGATAACGCTCCAATAGGCTTAGTTACCGATGGAATAGCGTCGATACAAAAAGCAGATTACCCAATTTATGTATTTAGAGCTGGCTATTCAAAAAAAGTATTTACTCAAATTTTAGATAAATTAAAAAACGAGAATAATATTAAAAAGCTATCGGTAGTATTAAACGATGTGGATATTAGTAAAAAAATATACGGTTACAGTTATGGCTACGGTTATGGTTACGGTGGTTATGGCTATGGAAATGGATATTATACTGAAGACGAAAAATTTAAATCTAAAACTAAAACTAAAAAAAATAGACATTAAAAATGGAAATTATTGAATCAGAATTAAAAGGCTTGTTTGTTTTTAAACCAAAAGTATTTGAAGACGAGCGTGGTTATTTTTTTGAAAGTTATAATCAAACCCTTTTTAAACAAGCAGGTTTAAACTTAAATTTTGTACAAGATAATCAATCCCTCTCGCAAAAAGGAGTGTTAAGAGGTTTGCATTTTCAAAACCCACCTCACGCGCAAGGCAAATTAGTGAGGGTAATAACAGGCGCTGTTTTAGATGTAGCGGTTGATATTCGGAAAAACTCCCCTACCTATGGCAAATGGTTTAGTTTAGAACTTACCGAAAAAAATAAGTGGATGATGTATATACCCGAAGGCTTTGCACATGGCTTTGCTACCTTACAAGATAATACTATTTTTAGTTATAAATGCACAAATTTTTACAACAAAGCAGCCGAAGACTGTTTGTTATGGAACGATAAAGATTTAAATATTAATTGGAACCTTAGCAAGCCTTTATTGTCCGAAAAAGATTTACAAGGCAAAACCTTTACTAACTTTAGTAGTTTGTATTAGTATTTAATACTTATAAAACATGACTTTAAATTTTAATTTTATACTTACCCTACTGTTTTTTGCATGTTTTATTTTTTCGCTTGTTATTAATTACATATTATTAAAATTTGCGCAAACCTTGGGCATTCGTAATAAAGATTCGCAGCAAGTACGTTGGAATCCAAATGCAAAACCATCATTGGGAGGTATTAGTTTTTATTTAATTTTTTTAGTTGCATTTATCTTTGCTATTCTTTCACCACATAGTAATATAAATTACAATTTACCCATGATAGGTATTTTAATAGCCGTTACCTTAGCATTTTTAATGGGTTTAGCCGACGATGCGTTTAATACCCAACCTTTACTAAAATTTTTAACACAATTAGTTTGTGCGTTAATATTAGTATTTTCGGGGCATTCGATTTCTATTTTTCAAAACCAATTTATAAATTATTTTATTACAGTTATTTGGGTAATTGGCATTATGAACTCTATAAATATGCTTGATAATATGGATGGAATTACCTCTATCGTATCAATGGTTATATGTATTTTTATGGTGGCAATCAATATCACACTATTACAAACTAATAATTATACTACCATTTTAAGTTTAGGAATTATTGGTGCCTTGTGTGGCTTTTTAGTATTTAATTTTCATCCCTCAAAAATGTTTATGGGCGATACGGGCAGCCAATTTTTGGGCTTATTTTTAGCCGTAGTTGGTATTGATAATTGTTGGAATAGTACTGTAACATTACAAACAAATTTCCCTCCTCAAATATTAAATATTTTAATTGTAACCTTAGTTTTTATTTTACCATTAACCGATACAATTACTGTTGTAATCAATCGTTTAAAAGCCGGAAAATCGCCATTTATAGGTGGTAAAGATCATACCACGCATCATTTATTTTTTAAAGGTATTACCGAAAAACGTATTGCTATTTTGTTTTTTACAATCAATTTAATTTCAATTTTTTTAGCCTATCATTTAATTATTAATTACTCTACTGTTTTATTTTACAGTTCAATAGCTTATGCTTTGTTGGTTTCAGTATCTTTGTACTTAAACACACTTATTAAAAAGCGTTAATTTGTTTTTAAAAAACATAAATACATTTTTAAATAAAAATAAAACACTACTTACCATTTGTTTTTTGGCAGTATTTTTTGCGCTTTATTTTATACTAAAAGTTTACATTTACTCTCCGTTTAATAATACCATTTCGTATTCGCTTAATAATTTTAATATTAGTAAAATTAATATACCCGTAAACTTAAATTTTTGTAACGAAGAAATACCCCCAAATAATTTTGAAATACAAAAAAATTTAGAGAAAGAGTTTTTTAATAATGCGTATTGGAAATCAAATTCAACTGTTTTATTTGCGAAGGCACAAAAATGGTTCCCTTACATTGAACCTATTTTAGAACAACAAGGTGTACCCGACGATTTTAAATACCTTGCCGTTATTGAAAGTCATTTATCTAACATTGTTTCGCCTGCTGGTGCAGCAGGATTTTGGCAGTTAGTACCCAACTCTGCCCGAGCTTATGGCCTTGAAGTAACCAGTTTTGTAGATGAACGCTACGATGTTGAAAAAGCAACCTTAGCAGCGTGTAAACACATTAAAGATGCGTATGCACAATTTAAAAATTGGACATTGGCCGCAGCCGCTTATAATATGGGTATTGGCGGTATTCAAAAAGCATTAACAAAACAAAAAGTAACTAATTATTTTAGCTTATTATTAAATGCCGAAACAAAAAGCTTTATATATCGTATCTTAGCCTACAAAACCTTGTTTTCGAGTCCTGCGCATTTTGGTATTAAGAAAAAAAAATGGAATTATTTTCAAAAAATACCCATGTACTATTTTAAAGTAGATTCATCTATTACCAATTTATCAAATTTTGCAAAACATATTAAATGCAGTAAATCACTGCTTAAATTTTTTAATCCTTGGCTGCTTCAAAATACCTTAACCAATCCTACTAAAAAAATATATGTTATTAAAATTCCTAAAAACTTAAATGCCGATTACTCTTCTTACATTAAAGATTTAATAGGTGAAGATGGTAATAGTAGCAATGATATAGATAGTGCCCCAAATATGAGTATGACAACAGATACATTATTAAACAACGAGAAAGTAATTTATCACATTGTAAAAGAAAACGAAACCCTACCTAACCTTGCAGATTTTTACGAAGTAAAAGAACAAGATTTACGCATTTGGAATAAAATTACAGAAAACAAAAACGCTACCATAGGCGAAACACTGACCATAAAATATAAAAAACGAAATTGATGTTAGGATATATTTTTATCGAGAAACCATTCGCATAATCAATAGATTTAAAGACAATAAAAGTCATTTAAAGATGAACTGCTGAAGAATTTCTCTAAACTTAATAGACAAATAAAAAGGATGCTTAATAATAGTTTGAAGCGCGAAAAAGCTTAAACATAAAACTGTACAAAAAAAGTGATTTCACTTTGATGTTAATATTGTCAAAATCGACCATTATAAAAACTTCTCTGTAACTGGTATGTTTAATTTTAAACATCAACCTTCGTTACCAACTCCTCAGCAATTGTATAAAATGAGGGGCTTATTTTTTTTCGATTATCAATATAGGTTTTGTAATGTGGGGCGTAGGTTTTGCGGTTAGTTATTACGTCGTTAAAATTAGAGTTTAAGCCTATTAATAATTCGCAGGCTTCTCTTACTGCAAAATTGCCACTTTCAGAGGCTGTTATGTAATCAACCAACTTATTTTTAATACAATAGTTTGTAAATAATGGGTTTGCTTTACGGTTTACTAATACTCTAATGCCACAAATTTGTGCCATGCTTAAATCTAAAACATCGTCAAAAAAATAGGCTACTTGGTTAGGTTGTATATTCTCTTTATTGCAAATAAATGTTAAGGCATCGGTTTTATTAGCAATTTTAAAAAACGAATAGTTAAAACATTCGCGCTTGCAAAACCATAAGGCTGTTTCGTTATTTTCGCCACTAATTATGGCAGTTAAAGGTAATTGCTCAGTTTTTAAAAAGTGTGAATAACGCAAAAGGTTAGTACCCATGCTATCTACCTCGTTAAAATTACTACTGCCATTGGCTTGTTTTTGGCCATTGTTAAACACGCCATCCCAATCAAAAATAAAGGCTTTAATGTGTTGTAAGTTGCTTTGTATTTGGCCAATAGGGGTAATAAATTTAGCGCCTAATTCTAAATATAGTTTTTCTATTTCTTGCATAAAAAAAAGCCCTACTTAAAGGGCTTATTATTTGGTTACGATTTTAAATCTTGTATGTCAATCATGCCTACTGGCTTGCCATTGTTGGTTACTACAATGGTATCTACCATTGTTTTTTTAAATAAGGTGTTGGCTTCATTTAATAATACATCACCATCAATGGTAATTGGTTCGCGGTACTCAAGGTCGCTTAATTTTTTCGATAAAATATCTCTTCCTTTTTCGCCTAATAATTTACGTAAGCTACCATCGGTAAACACGCCTTTAATACTACCATCTTTTTTAACTACGGTAATAGCGCCAAAATTAAATTCGGTTAATTTTATTATGGCGTCAGTAATGTTAGTGTCTTCGCTTACAATTGGGTTAACACCATTTATAGCTTCTTTAACTTTTACCATCATCAGGCGGGTATCCATAATAAATTGGTCGGTACCCACGGTAGTAAAGTTATTTTCGGTAAGTTGTTTTAATATTTTTAAAGGTACGGTAATAGTGTGTACGCCAATGTTTATAGCATTACGAACGTGCTCTACCGTTCTAACCGACGAAAACATAATTTTTGTATCGTAGCCATAAATTTCAACGGCATCTACACATTGTTCTACCAAAGCTAAGGCATCATGACCTTGATCTTGCAAACGCCCAACTAAAGGGCAAACATAGGTTGCGCCAGCTTGCATGGCCATGTAAGCTTGTTGTAAAGTATATACTAAATGTACGTTTACTAAATAACCTTTATCGCGTAATAATTTACAAGCACGCACACCCTCTAAACTTACAGGTATTTTAAATACTGTTTTATTTATATCTAAGCCTAAAGCAATTTGGCGTTCGGCTTCTGCTAATACTTCTTCAGCGGTATTACCTAAGGCTTCAATTTGAAGCACAGGTACTATTTTACTTAATTTTACAATGGTGGCATCAATATCGGTAATACCTTCTTTTTGCATAAAAGTAGGCGTAGTAGTTAAGCCATTTAAAAACCCTAATTTAAAACCTTCTTCAATTTCTTTAAGGTTTGCACTATCTAAATATAATTCCATAATTTTTTAATTTTAATAAGCTGTAAAGAAAGTAAAAATTATTGAATTTTAGGTAATAGACCATTGGTATAATTGTATTTTTTATTTGTATAAAGCCTTCCTAAAGCAGAGGTTTAATTTATAAATGCGATATTTGTTTATAAATTAAAAAATTGCCACGGGAACTCGATATTCAAACATTTATTTTAAATTCATTAGGCAAGGGTAATGTTATTGATGTTCGCTCGCCTGCTGAATTTGAGCAAGGACATATACCAGGCGCTATTAATATTCCATTATTTAGTAACGATGAGCGTGCCGTTGTAGGCACTATTTATAAACAAATAGGTAGGCAACAGGCCGTAATTAAGGGTTTAGAAATTGTAGGACCTAATTTGGCAAACATAGTGGCTACAGCACAAGCACTGGCTAATGACACTACTATTTACGTGCATTGCTGGCGTGGCGGTATGCGTAGCGGTTTTGTAGCAATGCTATTAAAAATGTATGGTTTAAATGTATTTATTTTAAAAGGTGGATATAAAGCTTTTAGAAATTACGCCTTACAAAGTTTTAACACCCCCCTACCCGTTTTAATTTTGGGTGGAAGAACGGGTAGTGGTAAAACACTTATTTTAAAAAATTTAAAACAACACCAACAACAGGTAATAGATTTAGAAGGCTTAGCACATCATAAAGGTTCGGCTTTTGGTGCATTGGGCGAGGCGCCACAACCCACACAAGAGCAATTTGAAAACGAATTAGCAATACAATTATTAACTATTAACCCGGCTCGGCCTTTATGGTTGGAAGATGAAAGCCGATTAATAGGTAAAAAAGTTATTCCGAATGGCTTATGGCAACAAATGTTAGTGGCTAAGGTGGTATATATTAATTTACCTTTTACGGAGCGTTTAAATTATATTGTAAAAGGTTATGGTATTTTTCCAAAAGAACAATTGGAGGCATCTATTTTAAAAATATCAAAACGTTTAGGTTTAGAACAAACAAAAAATGCCATCATTGCTTTAAATAATAACGATGTAAAAACAGCTTTAGAATACTGTTTACACTATTACGATAAAACGTATAGCCATGGGCTTATGCAACGCCAAAAGACAAGTGTAACCGAATTGTTTTTTGATACACTTAATACCGAATTAATTATACAAAAATTAATAACCTAAAAATGGAACATGTAAAATTAACACAATACAGCAGAGGTTCGGGTTGTGGTTGTAAAATTGCCCCCGATGTATTAGAAAAAATATTAAAAAATAATGTGGTAAGCATAGCCGATACTAATCTATTGGTAGGCAACGCTACAAAAGACGATGCTGCTGTGTATGATTTAGGGAATGGAACCGCCCTTATAAGTACCGTTGATTTTTTTATGCCCATTGTTGATGATGCCTTTGATTTTGGAAGAATTGCTGCTGCAAATGCCATTAGCGATGTATATGCCATGGGTGGAAGACCTTTATTAGCAACTGCTGTGCTAGGTTGGCCCATAGATAAACTACCTGTAGAACTAGCACAACAGGTAATTGAAGGCGCTAAAACAATTTGTAACCAAGCTGGCATTACCTTAGCCGGAGGGCATAGTATTGATGCGCTAGAACCTATGTTTGGCTTATCAGTAAATGGAATAGTAGATGTTAAACATCTCAAAAAAAATTCGGGTGCTAAGGTTGGTGACCTTATTTATATAACTAAAAAAATTGGTGTAGGTATTTTAGCAACGGCTTTAAAACGAGGTGTATTAAGCGATGCCCATAAAACTGTTTTTATAAATCAATTAACTCAATTAAATAATATTGGCACACCATTAGGCAAATTAAACTATGTAACTGCACTTACCGATATTACGGGTTTTGGCTTATTAGGACATTTAATTGAAATGGTAGAAGGTAGTAACTTATCGGCCCAAATTAATTATTTAGACGTACCAATTATTGATGGAATACAAGATTATACAAGTAAATTGATTGTACCCGATAATGTGTATAGAAATTGGAATAGCTTTAAACAAAAGGTAAAAAATATTGGAGCTGAATCTTTTTTTACCCTTTGCGACCCACAAACAAACGGTGGCTTAATGATTACTGTTTCAAGTGAATACCAACTGCAATTTGAAACTTTTTTAACCAAAAATAACTTAAGTGCATTTGCAAAACCTATTGGTAAAATTATACCTAAAAACGATTTTTGTGTTGAAGTTTGTGAGACAATTTAGAAAGTTTAAATTAAAGAGTTAAGAGCCAACACAACTAAAGAGTATATTCTAAATATAGTTTTTCCATTTGATTTAAATTTAAAAACCAATTAAATTTTTGCCGCACGTGTTGGTAAGCATTGTTAGCTGTTAAATTTCGTAGTTCGTTATTTAGGTAATACGTTTCCATCGCTTCAAAAATACTTTCTACTTGGGTGGAAGTAGTTATTAAACCTAAACTTTGATTAGGAATTAAATATTTAAACCCTTCAATATTACTTACAATTACCGGTATTTTACAAGCCATCGCTTCGGCCACACTTACTCCAAAACTTTCAATTTCAGATACATTTACCAACACATCCAAAGTATTTAATTGATATGGCACTTGCAAATGAGGAACTTCGCCTAACATGGTAACATAATTAGTTAAATTACAATTTTCTATTAATTTCTCTAAATTTTCTTTTTCGGTACCATTACCAACTATTTTTAATTTTAAATTAGCAAAAGGATACTTTTTTACCAATAAATTAAACGCTAAAATAACTTTATCAATGTTGTATATTTTTTCTAAATATTTTACACAACCAAAGGTAAAATCAGTGTTATTTTTTACTTCCTTAAATGCAAAAAATACATTTAAATTAATGCCAAATGGAATAACATAAACACTTTTTGTTGTATAGCGACTGATTTCCTTTTCTAAAACCAACGACGTTACACATATTTTATTAGCTCTATATAAAACAAATTTTAAAATAAATTTTTGCAACTTACTTTTTTTTGGAAACTCCATCACATCGCTACCCCAAGCCGAAACAATAAAAGGTTTAAAAAAGGTTAAAGCACCCAAAAGGCCATAACTACTGGCATAATGCGAATGAATAACATTAGGCTTAAACTTAAAAACAAAATACAGTAATTTTGGAAACACTAATAAATACTTTAGTTTTGAAAGTAGACCACCATTATTATTTTTTGAGGCTTGATGCAGGCAAATTATATTTTTATTGTTAGCAAACCAGTTTATTTGAGAGGTATTAAACGAAAAAATACCAATTTTGAAACCATCATCACTAAGGCTATTTGCCCACTTTTGAGTGTGTGGCGAGTTAATATCTGCTAAAAATAAAATACGGGGTGTCATATCTATACATCTGTTGGATGCTAAATATGTTTAAAGGTTTAACCGAAAAATAAATTATTTAAATTTTTGTCCATTTATAATTACGGTATCAATTAAATCGCTTCCAAAAGCATAGGGTAAAAAACTATAACTGTTTATTGTTTTAGTAATTATTAAATTGGCTAATTTACCAATAGTAATTGTACCAACACTATTTTGTAAACCCATAGCATAAGCGCTATTTATGGTGGTGGCATTTATGGCTTCTTCAGGTGTAAGTTTGTATTGTATACAGGCCATACTCATCATTAATTTAATATTACCAGTTGGGCAACTACCGGGGTTAAAATCACTAGCAAACGCAACTGCCAAGCCAGCGTCAATCATTTTACGAGCAGGAGGTAAAGGTAAATTTAAAAAAAAAGCAGCGCCAGGTAAAATAGTTGGCATTGTGTTACTATTTTTTAAAAGTAAAATATCGTCTTGGTTACAAAACTCCAAATGGTCAACACTGATAGCATCACATTCTATCGCCGTTTTAATACCATTGCTATGACTTAATTGTTCGGCATGCACTTTACCTATGAGACCGTATTTTTTCCCTGCCTCTAAAATTTGTTTTGTTTCTTGAGCAGTAAAATAGTTATTCTCGCAAAAAACATCAATAAAGTTGGCTAAATTTTCGCTTGCTATGGCTGGCAACATTTGATTAATAATTACATCAATATAGCCTGTTTTATTATCTTTAAATTCTAAAGGTACGGCATGAGCCCCTAAAAATGTGGCTTTTATGGGTATCCAATTTAAATTTTTTAGGCGCTTAATAACGCGTAGCATTTTTAATTCACTTTCTAAACATAAACCATAGCCACTTTTAATTTCTACCGAACCAGTACCTTGTAAAATAATTTCGTGTAAACGTAGTTTGCTTTGTTCAAATAAATCGTCTTCGCTGGTTTCTCGTAATTTGTTTGCCGAATTTAAAATCCCTCCACCTCTACTGGCTATTTCTTCATAAGTTAAACCATTTATCCTATCTACAAATTCTTGTTCGCGGTTACCAGCATATACAATATGAGTGTGGCTATCGGCAAAGCAAGGCATTACTATTTTCCCTTCGCAATCTATTATTTCTAAATCTTTCCAATCTGTAATTCCTGGAAAAGTTTCCATAGTTCCATAATCAATAATTACATCGTCTTGGGCAGCTAACCAGGCATTATTAAGGGAGGGTAATCGTTTCATTTCAGCCCCTTCTAATTTTTGAGGTGCGGTTTGATAAACAGCAATAAGTTGTTTTATATTTTTAAGTAATAGTTTTTGTGCCATAAACGTAAATATATAATTTTACTGATGTTGGTTTATTTTTTTAGCTGCTAATTTGTAGGAGCGCCAAATAAAAAATACACCTATTAATATAAACGGTATGCTTAATATTTGCCCCATATTTATGGGTAAATTATTTTCGAAAGCTTCTTGATTTTCTTTAATAAATTCAACTAAAAAACGTTGTAAAAATAAAACTACACACATTAAGCCAAACATAAAACCTGCTCCTAAATTATTTCGTTTATTTTTCCAGAGCCAATACATGACACCAAATAATAGAAAATAAAATATGGCTTCATATAATTGCGCTGGGTGACGAGCTGGAATTTGAATGCCGAAATTTTGTAGGTTATATTTATCTTCATCGTTATTTTTAAAAATAAAGCCCCAAGGCAAGTTTGTTTTATTGCCTACAATTTCTCCATTTATTAAATTACCAATTCTAATAAACATTGATGCCAATGGCACCACTATTACTAATTTATCAAATAACCATAACCAATTTTCTTTTGTTTTACGGCAATATAAAATCATGGCAGTTATAATACCAAAAGCACCACCATGGCTTGCTAAGCCACCTTCGTAAACTTTTAATATATTAAGTGGATGTGACAAATAACCTTGACTAATTAGTTCGCCCTGTGCATCAACAGTATCAAACAATGGGCCATAAAATAAACAATGCCCTAAACGTGCACCAATTACTGTGCCTAAAATAATATATAACGTTAAAGTATCTAATGCTTGGTTTGTTCTGCCTTCGGCTTTAAAAACTTTATTTAATATAAAATGGCTAGCAATAAATGCCATCGCCCAGGTTAAACCATACCAGCGAACTGGCCAATCAATGCCAGGTATAGTAAAAATTTCGGGGCTAGGGTTCCAAACAATAAATAAATCAAAAATCATATCGTAAAAGTAGCAAATTGTTTTATCTGTTAATGCCTCGTTTATTCATTTCTTTTTGGTAAGCTTTAGCAAAATTTGCATGCTGTTCATAGGTTTCTGAAAAATCAGAATAACCATTTAAACTAGGCTTTGCGCAAAAGAAAATATATTTATGCTTGGTATAATTTAAAACAGCATCAATGGCTTGAGGGTAAACTAAACAAATAGGTCCGGGTGGCAAGCCTTTATATTTATAGGTATTGTAAGGCGAATTAGTTTCTTTATCTTCATCTAACACACGTTTTGCATCAAAGTTTTTGTTTGCAAATTTTAATGTTGGATCGGCTTGTAAAAGCATGTTTTTGTTTAGCCGATTAATATATACGCCTGCAATTTTTTGTTGCTCGCTACTTATACCGCTTTCACTTTGTACTATTGATGCTAAAGTAATTACCTCTGCAATGCTATAACCTATTTTTTTTGCTTGATTAACTCTGTATGAATTCCATACTAAATTGTAATTTATTTTTAATTGATTTATTAAATCGTTTAATTTAATAGCCCAACTTACCTCATAAGTTGTAGGCGCAATAATAGCAAAACAATTATCGGGGTTTAAGTTAAACGTGTTTTGTAATAATTTATCGTCGCTTAAAAGTTCTTCTAATTCGTTTTCATTCAATTCTAATTTATCCGCTGTATAGCTTACAAATTCATCTAGATTATGTATTTGTGAATTATAAGTGAGTTTTATTTTTTCTTGCTTATTGTATTTAATTAAGTTAATTATTTGGCGCATGGTCATCCCGTTTGTAATACGATATTTACCAGCGTTAATATTTTTATCCAAATCCATTTTCTTAGCTAACCATTCAAATGCTTTTACATCGTCAATAATATTTTCGGCATTAATATCATTTATTACATCTTCAAATGTATCGTTGCTTTCAATAAAAACATAGGTGTAGTTTTTATTTTTTAAATGTATGGCTCCTGCAAAATATTTTGTGTACATAAAATAACCTGCGCCACTTAATAAGCCAATAAATAAAAGTGTGGCAAGCCATTTATTGTTTTTTTTCTTAGTCATTATAGTACATTTAGTTGTTGCAAAGCTTGTTTAGCTTTAACGTTTGTAGGATTTTTTGTAAGTATTTTTTGTAAGTAGTAAATAGCTTGTTTATTATTTTTTATATATGCAAAATAACCCGCCAAATTTAATAATAAAGGTTCATAATCTGGATCTAATTTTAGAGCTAAATTATATAAGCGTATTGCTTCGGCTGGAAAGCCTTTTACTAACTGAATGTAGCCCAAATTAGTATATGCCGAAATATTTTTAGGATGCTCGGTTAACACAAATTTAAACTCAGTTTCTGCCTCGTTTAATTGATTATTTGCTGCTAAAGCTGATGCGTATTTGTTTCTAAACTCTAAATTATAGGGGGCTAAGGTTACAGCTTGTTTATGCCATAAAATGGCTTTTTTAATATTGGTGTTATAATAAAAAGCATCCCCAATTCTATAACACGTCCATGCATCAATATTATCATAGGTTTTGTGTACAAACTTATTTTGCAATAAATAATTTTCGCCTAAAAAATTAACGTAAGTAATCATTTGATTAAAATTTTGAGAAATAAAATTTAATTGCACCAAGGCATATATATTTTTATCCACATCTTGTTTTGTTTTATCCTTCAAATAAAACTTAGCACTATCTAAATAGCTTTTATCTTGATTAAATTTTTCGAACTGATTAATGTAAGCCATTGCTTTTGTTAAGTAATTTGGATGTTTTTCGTTTATTGAAAACAAACCTAAAAATATTTTTATTTTATTTTTTTCGAGAACTGAAATAGGTTTACGAATATAGTGGTCGTGAACCGAAACGTGAGGAATATCAGTAGAGCCTGAGACTGGCATATGACAGCCAACACAGTTATTCCAATTTTTAGTTGGTAGTTTGCGGTGAGCAGCCTGTAAAGAAGTTTGGTTACTACCATTTATCTTTTCATTATGACAATTTAAACAGGCATCATTAAATACATTTTTGTTCGTTTCTTTAACGCTTACATGTGGATTATGGCATGTAATACAAGTCATCGCTTCTTTATAAGGCTTTAAGATATTTTTATTTTTTACTTGTTCATACGATTTTATAAAACAAGCGCTTTGCTTTAATCTATGGGCATGCGAGGCCATAATAAATTCTTCATCTGCGTTTTTATACTTTGGTAAAAACACCGAAATAAAATCACTTAATTTTTGTCCAGGTTTAAAATCATAAAACGATTTGCCTTCTTTAAGCACGGCATTGCCTTGCAAGTGGCAGCGTTGGCACAAATCAAATTGTAAATCAATACTTAATTTTGCAGGATTAACAATTGAAAAATCTATGTATTTACTAGTATCTACTTTACTTCCATCTTGGCGCTGAGCCACATGAATACTGCCAGGCCCATGGCAACGTTCACAATCAATACCTGTTGGAATACTTGTGTATTTATTTTCCGAACCCAACACAAAATTTGGATAACCGTTGTGGCAACTCATACACTCTAAACCAATTTTACGAGAAAAATGTGTGTTAAAACCTCCTTCAAAACCGGGTGGTAAATCCCAATGTTTTTTTTGAGTATAATACGTCATTGGCATTTGATTAATATATCCATTTACACTTTGTAAGTGAGAGTTAGTATGCTGTCCAGAGCCTATTATATAATTTACTTGCTCTGTTCGAGAATGAATAGTATCTTTTTTTTTCAATCTAAATTCGTCAAAAAACAAACTATCTTTTTGCCAAAAAGCATGGTAATTAAAATCAGTAAATTTATCGTAAATAGTTGCGTTTTTAAAATCGGCACTTGATTTTTGATGCGTAGCAATATCTAACGATTTGCCCATACCCGTTTTAATAAAAGTTGTGTAAATACTTTGGTGACAAAGTTTACAGGTATTCATCCCCACATATTTAGCTGAGTCGGAATGATTAAGATACGTTAATGTATCTGATATTTTTTTTGTTGTAGTAGAATTTGTTGTTTTAGAATCGCAAAATTGTAATAAGCCAATTAGTACAATGGTAACAGAGAAAAATATATGAACTTTTTTAGGCAAAGGTATTAATTACAAAATAAAGTACAGAATAATATAGACCCTTAAATTACAGAAATAAAAAATAAAATACAATATAACCTATTTTTATTTTTTTCGTTAAAAATAAATAACTAACCAATAACAAAAAATAATTAAATGAAAAACTTAACCCATCTAAAAATCTCAAATTATGAAAACTACAACTTTAATTCCAACATTGTTGGCGCTTACTATTCAGGTAATGGTAAACGGCCAAACACAAGGCAACCCAGCTAACCAAATTAAAATTGATAAAGTAAATTTACATGTTGTACAACAGCATAAAAAAGCATCAACAAAAAAAGCACTTCCTATATTAGGATTTAAACTAAAAAATATAGCTATAGAGACTGCTATAACAAAAAATTACAGTTATAACCAATTAATTGTAATGTCTCAAAGTTTTGCACTTCAAGCAAATCAATTAAACGAAAATGTTATAAAGTTAAATGGTGATAATAAAATTTTACAATTAGAAATTGTAAATGAATTAAAAAAACAAGCCTACACTTACCAACTAAAAGCATCTGAAATTTCGTTTCAAAATACGCTGAGCGAATTTAATTTTAATAAATTAGAATTTTACTCGCTTTTAAAATTGGCACCTCAAATCAATGATATAATAACAAAATGTACAAACACGCATAACGAGGCAGAATATAATTTAAAATTAGCAAAAGAAATAAGACAAGAAGCTTATGCCATGCCAAATTTAGCAAGCATTGTAGGCACATTAAGTAATGCCGAAGAAAAAGAATATTTAGCTTTAAAAAAACAAAATCAAGCCATTGAACTTTTACAAACAATAAGTGCAAGCATTTATACTTTAAAAAATAATAGTTTGTGTTTAAAGTAAAAAAGTAATTATGAGTAAATAGTACTTTTGCAAAACAATCATAATGTTACCATTTGCTAATAATAGTGTATAAAAAATTAGCTTTCATTTTGTTCCTTTTTATCAATAAATTTAGTAATAACATTATGTCCTAAATATATTAAAGGTATTAAACATAAAGCTACTAATAGTTTAAATAAGTAACCCCAACTGGCGTTTCGTAAAAACTCATCAAAAGCCCATTTACCAGGCAATACAAAGGCTATAAATTGCACTACAAACGTATCTATTAATTGACTAACTACCGTACTGCCTGTGGCGCGTAACCATATTAATTTACCACCTGTTTTATCTCTAAATAGCCAAAACACATATACATCTACTAACTGCGAAAGTAAAAATGCGATAACACTTCCTACAATTATCCATTGGCTTTGCCCAAATACAGTTTTAAAAGCGGTATCATTAACAGGACTAAACGATACTGCATTAATATTTAAAGCAATTGATATTAAAATAAAAGTATAAATAACTAAACCAACGGTAATATAGGTTAATTTACGTACGCCTTGTTTTCCATAATGTTCATTTATTATATCGGTTAATAAAAAAACAAAAGGCCATAAAATAATGCCTATACTTTGTGTAAATAAACCAAAAAACTGAACAAGTTTACCTCCAATTAATTCGGCTACAATGGTATTGGTTACAAAAAAACCTGCTAAAATTATAAATACTAAATCTTTACGTTTGTTAAAGTCCATTATGTTTAAAAGATCATTTTTAGTGTGTAAATAAAGCTTATTTAGTGGTGTTAAATACTTTAAATATTACTCTACGGTTTTGTTGTTGCTGTTCGTTAGTGCATGGTTTTTGTTTACTACAGTTATTCACTAAATCGCTATCGCCTTTGGCTACTAGTTTTTTAATTTGTTGTTTATCAACATTGTTTTTTAGTAAATAGTGTTTTACACTTTGCGCTCTAGAAGCTGATAATTTAAAGTTGTAAGGTTCTGTACCTCGCGCATCAGTATATCCAATAATTTGAATAGATAAACTTGGATTTTTGTTTAAAATAGTGGTGTTTGTTTTTAAAATTGTTTGAGCAGTAGAATTAATATTGTTTTTATTAAAATCAAATAATATAGGAGTAATATCAAAACCTAAGGCTACTAATTGTTGAGTGCTTAACTCTCCATTATACTTTTGTAAATCAACTAAAGTATTAGTAGCATTTGTAGTATTTGTGGCAACAGCAAGCGTATCCGTTTTTTTAGTACCAAAAGTATTGGTAATGCTATTACAAGCCACTATAGGCTCAAGGCAAGTATCACAATAAGCAATTACTTTTGTAGTTATAGTATAAACACTTATGGCTTTACCTTCAAAATAATTTAAACTAGGTTTATTATTTTCTATATTTTCTGCATTTACCTGCCATTCATAAGCAATAGCAGTATAATTTTGTGGTAATTTAATTTCAACACTATTTGCATTTGTAATTATTGAAACAGCAGTATTACTGGTTGGTGGGCAAGCTTTATCAATTGTATTTAAATAGTTTACCTTATAAATATCCATATCCCCAAAGCCGCCCATGCGCGATGAGGAGTAATACCCCGTACTTTGATTTTTAGATTGGATTAAAAAAACATCATCACCTGTTGAATTTATGGGCTGCCCAAGGTTTTGTGGGCTTGTCCATTTACCATCTACTAATGTACTTTTAAATATATCGTAATTTCCAAAACCTTCGTAACCTTTACTGCTAAAGTAAAGTGTTTTTTCATCGTTGCTTAAAAAAGGAGCATCTTCGTCGTAACTTGTATTAATAGAAGCCCCTAAATTTTCGGGGACACTCCACTCGCCTTCTTTTATTTTTGTAGTTTTATAAATATCATTTCCGCCCAAACCTTTATCGCTTTCGCTAGTAAAATAAAGGGTGTTACCATCTTTAGTTAAAAAAGCATGGTTTTGGTAAAAATCAAAGTTGATGGTTGGCGTTAGGCGTTTAGGTTGGTGTTTATCTAACTCATCAATAGTTGTTTCGTAAATTTTTGTGTTACGGTAAACATATAATTTTTTACCATCGCCACTTAAAGATATTATAGACTCGTTACCTTTTTTGTATTTAGATTTTAAGTACAAATCGGGTACGGTATATCTCCTCACGTTTTCATACTTACCATTGGCATATTTACTAATGTACATACTTTCAAAATACTTAGCGTTTAGTGTATTTATAATTTCTTTTTTATCGTCTTTACGTTTTGATGTAAAAATTAATTCGTTTTGCAAATTTAAAACAGGTACATATTCTGGGGCATCGGTATTAATAGTTTTTCCAAGGTTTACAATGTATAAATCTACATTAGCATTAATTTTAGACGTATTGTAATTTTTTAAAGCGTATTCACAATCTATTTTTCGTTTGGCTAATTCTTGTTTAAAATCTTTAGCATCATCTTCAAAACTAATTACATTACTTAGTTTATTGTAAAACGCTAATGCCTTGGTAAACTGCGCATGATATTGGTAGCATTTGGCCAATGCAAAGGTTAAGTCGGCAAGGGTATCATGCGGGGTTTTAAGTAATGCTTTTTCTAAATAAGGTAAGGCACTGCTGTAATCCTCTATACATTCGCTATACAATAAACCCAAGCCTAAATTTGCTTTGTAATTTTCGGCATCTTTAGCAAGCGCTTTTAAATAATACTGTTTACCTTGGCTAATATTACCTCTATCTATACTTTTACCAGCTTTACGAATATATTTATTTACAGGACTAAAAGCACTAAAAATGAGTAATGTGCTAATTAAAATTACGAAAAATATTTTTTTATACATATTTATATAAAGGTAAATAAATTAAAATACAAAGTAAGGTATTAGCTATAATATTTATAAAAGCATATACTTGCATACCGTTTTTAAAAAGCAAAAACGTTTCGTAGCCAAAACTACTAAACGTGCTTAAACCACCACAAAAACCAATTAGCAATAAGGGTTTTAAATAATTATTAAACACTGGCTTATTTATAAATAACCATACAATACTCGCAAAAATAATACACGCAAAACAATTAGATATAAATGTAGCCCATGGCAATGTTGTTTTTGTTTTTTGAATAAGTAAACCTATTCCAAAACGCAATACACATCCTATACCTCCTCCTATAAAAACCAATAAAAAATTCATTTGTACATTATAATTTAAAACTAAATTACACTTATTTTTGATTTGATAAATTAATCATATTGTTTATATTAGCATTTTATAATCTACTTTATGACTAAAATTTCACTTTCAAATAAACTAACTACTCAAACAAACGTATTAGTAATAACTACAAAATTTATTAATGAGTTTAATTTGCCCGATAAGGTAAACAACTATATTGTTGCTGAATTAAAAAAAGAAGGCGTTACTCACTTAACTTATAATTACATTGGTAAATACTTATCAATTTTTATAGTTGACACAAAAAAAGAACAAAATGCCTTATTAGAAACCCTGCGCAACCATGGTGCTAAAGTAGCCGATGGTATTAATGCCGCAAAACATACCACTATTTACATTTATAACCAAACAAAATTAACTAACCTATCTTTGGCTGCAGCCGAAGGCATTGCCCTTGCCAATTACCAATTTATAAAACACAAACCTAGCCAAACTAAAAAAGCAAATACGCTTACTAGCATTATAATTGCTAATACTAATATTAACCCAACAGATCTTCTACACTTAAATACCGTGTGCCATGCTACCTTTAAAGCACGCGATTTAGTAAACGAACCTGTAAATAGTTTAAATGCCACTGATTTAGCGAATGCCTTTAAAGCTATGGGTAAAGAAGCCAGTTTTAAAGTAGATGTATTTAATAAGAAAAAAATTACCGAACTTAAAATGGGTGGCATATTAGCCGTAAATGCCGGTAGTGTTGATGAACCCACCTTTACCGTAATGGAGTACAAACCTAAAAACGCAAAAAATAAAAAGCCTTACGTTTTAGTAGGCAAAGGCGTTGTGTACGATACTGGTGGCTTAAGTTTAAAACCTACCCTTAACAGCATGGATTTAATGAAATGCGATATGGCGGGCGGAGCCGCTGTAGGTTGCGCACTATACGCTATTGCTAAGGCTAAATTAAATGTACATGTAATTGCATTAGTGCCTGCAACCGATAACAGACCTGGCTTTAATGCCTTTGCCCCTGGCGATATAATTACTATGATGGACGGAAGCACTGTTGAAATGCTAAACTCTGATGCAGAAGGGAGAATGATTTTAGCTGATGCCCTGCACTTTGCAAAACAATATAAACCCGAACTTACTATTGATATGGCTACCTTAACAGGTGCAGCCATGGCCGCCATTGGTACTTTTGGAATGGTAGGCATGGGTACAGCCACCCAACAACAAAAAGATAAACTACACGCAAGTGGCTTTAATGTGCACGAGCGTATTGCCGAATTACCTTTTTGGGAAGAGTATAGCGATTTACTAAAAAGCGATATTGCCGACCAAAAAAATATTGGCGGTCCTTTGGCTGGTGCCATTACTGCAGGTAAATTTTTGGTAAAGTTTGTTAACTACCCCTACTATCATTTAGATATTGCTGGGCCTGCTTTTTTAAGTGCTAAAGATAGTTACCGTGGCAAAGGTGGTACAGGCTATGGTGTTAGATTATTGTTTGACTTTTTTAAAAATTTATAACATGCGTTTACTAAATGTATTATTTTTTGTAATTAGCTGTAATTACTTTTTTGCACAAGATGTAAAAAATGGATTAATAGTAGTGCACGTAGACCCCAGTGGCAAAGCCGACTTTAAACAAAAAATATATAACTACCATTTTTTAAATGGGCATTTTCAGGGGCGCGATGAGCTACTTACCGTTACCGGAAAAAAAGATGGTAAAGATAATATTAGAACAGATTTAGGAATAAATACCCTTTACAACAACCGCTATTTAATTACAGGCATTGGCAATATTATTGATTTAAAAGATAAGAAAGTACTATTTGATGGCAGAGCCAATTTAATACGATGCAGTAACGATAGTGCCATTTATTATACTAACGATATATTTAAAGGCAAATTTTACTCGGTGTATAATTTTAAAACCAATACCTATGCCGAAGTAAAAAACCTATTATTTAAACCCAAACTGGGGCAAGATGTGGAGTTTGATAAAACGGCACTACCCTATAAATTAAACCTATACCCAGCAAGCAAACCAAAAATAGAATTGGTAAAAGATGCTGGCTATGGGCAAACAGGCACTACCGATGTTACCAAGCCCGACCCTACATTTTGGTGGATAGATAATAGTAATTTTGTTTATGCTAATTATAATAAAGAAAATACCGAAATAACTTTTTGTAAAGTAAATGCCGATACTAAAACTAACACCCTAATTGGTAAAGTAGCCATTAAGCCCGAGGCACTAGCCGCCAAACTGCAAAAGCTAAGCAATACCCAAGCGCTTGTGTATTTGGGCGCCAAACAAATTTTAATAGATGTAAGCGCTAATACCGTTACCGATTTGTTATTTACCAGCCCCAGCAATGGCTTTAGCGCCGAGTGTAAAACAAATACCTATGGGCACCTTATAAAATTAAACGATAAAGATGTTGGTAAATACCATTTTCAATTGAAAAACTTTAAAACCGAAACCAATATTGCGGCCATAGTAAAAGAATTAATTATGGGTGCCGAAAGCTACCAACAAGGTTTAGGCGTATGGAATTTTAATAAACAAACCTGGGAAACTGTTGATGCCGAAGATGTATTAACCTTAGTAGGTTTTATTAAAGAATAGAAGTACAGTATCTTTAAGGTTTTGGTAGTTTGTGCGTGAATAAGGCTAATGTAAGAAAAAGTACTTTTATATGGTTACAAGTACTTACAATTGTTTATCACTTTACAAAGCCATTAGTTAGGGGTAATTATTAGGACGACATAAACATTCACCACAAAAATTAACTTTATGCACAGACGAATCTTATGGACTTTTTTAGTTTCATTTTTACTGCTGACACTTATTCAATGCAATAACAGCACCTACAGTTTAACTAATACAATTAAGGTTCACCTAAATGACCCATTCAAATCGACAATAGTTCCAAGTCAATCCTTCGACATAGATGGAAAAAAAGACAATGTTGTAGAGGGTGAAAACGGAACAGTTGTAGTTTGTCCGAAAGGTTGTTTTAAAAATTCCAAAGGCGAAATCGTTGAAAATAATATTAAAATAGAACTTTCAGAAGCTCTGACCTTGGAAGAAATGCTTCTTTCCAATTTGACAACAATTTCAAATGGAAAACCACTTGAAACTGATGGTATGATTTATTTCAATGCTACTGCAAATGGCGAACAATTGACTATTAATAAAGATAATCCCATACACATTGAAATCCCTACGACTGAAAAAAAGCCCGGAATGATGGCTTATAAAGGAATTAGAGACGAAAATGGCAATATGAATTGGACCGGTCCGAAAGAGTTGGATAAATTTCTTGTCTCCGTAGACCTTGACTTGCTTGATTTTTTGCCTCAAGGATTTCAAACAGAAGTTAATCAAGGAATGCCTTTTAAAAAATACAAGACGGCTACGCAAGACTTAACCGACAGTTTATATTATTCTCTTTCTGTTTCAAACGGAACTGAATTAACTCAAGGATTTAGTTCAACTAATTACAATGAACCATACTACAATAAGAATAAAAACGTGGTGAATGGAAAATATACTAAAGAGTCATATGAGGTCTCAAAAAAAGATACTAGTGGTTATGAATCTTCCACAAATGACAGCTATTGTGGAATCGACCCTGCTATAATTAAAGTTATTAAATCAAAAAAATATCAGAATACATTAATTGCAACGAGAGAATTTGAAGCACGGTTAAAAATAATTTTTAAAACCTGCAACAATGCTGTTTTGGAAGTCTATATTAATAACCTTGACAAAGATCTTTATGAAATTGATAATATGGCTGTAGAAATATTGAGCCATGAAACTATTGGAACCCAATATAGACAAGACTTTTTAAATTTTGCTCTACAAGGCTTAACGAATGTGAGAGATGCTAATAAATATTCTTCACTTCTCAAGGGATATTATGAAGATCGACTTTCAAAAGTGAAAGCCGAATTGGAAAATAGCAAAGAGAAAGTATTAGAATCTTTGAATAAAAAAAACGAGGAGGCTGAAAAAGTAGCAGACAAATACAAAAAATTACTTTGGAAACGAGAAAAATACAGAATGGAAACTTATGGCTTTGATTGGACTGAAACAGGCTGGATAAATGTAGACAACGGAACTATACCAAAAGATTGGGGACCTCAACCACTCGAAATTAAGGTAGAAAACGGAAAACAATTTGACAGAGTTTATACTTATGTTGTTTACACTTCAATCAAAAGTTTATATCGGCTGAATACTTCCGACAACGTTGAATTTTACGTTGGTAATGACGAAGAGAAACAAATGCTAATGCCAAAGAAAAAACTTGCGGTTGGAATTGCAATTGGGTACAAAGGAGAAAACGTATCCTTCGCAATCAAAGAATTTGAAACAGGTTCTGAACCAAAATTCAATTTGAAATTATCTTCATCGTCATTAGACAAAGTGAAAGAAGCAATTAGACCATATGAAAAATATTCTAAAGAAAACAGAATTAGCAAAGACTTAGAATTTATGGCAATATTTTATAAAGAAGAACAGCGACAAAAGGAATTACAAAAGGAAAGCGAATTTATTATGGGACTTTGGAGAATTGCTTATCCTTGTTGCGGAAAAGTAGACAGTGTAAAATACGAAGCGAAATAAAAAAATAACTACCCCTAACAGCGGTTTGGCGTTATACGGGCATTCAAGTAAAAATGGAGTGCGGGTTTCCAAATAAGCATTTGTCTTGCCGACAAATTCTTCTCCGAAAACCCGCACAACGCCAAGCCGCAAAACGTTATAGGCAACCATAGGACGACACTGCAACCAAACATAAAAGACAAAAAAGTATGACATTTTTAGAATTAGCCGAAAGAGTTTTAAGAGAAGAAAAACGACCGTTGACCGCCAACGAAATTTGG
>JANYEQ010000143.1 GCA_025363015.1 Bacteroidota bacterium | reverse complement strand
GGCAGGTGTTTGTATCACCATTTTTTGCTCCTCCGGCTTTTTCATACGGTACACATATTGGTCGTTGCGTGGCGATAAAGCCGTGTTGTAAATGATGATTTTTATTTGCTCCGTATCTACCGTTATATAATCTTCATAGGCATCAAAGTCATCTACTTCATCGGTTTTTGGAACGGCTTTTAAAGCGTCCACATAAATCTCAAAAAACTTAGCTTTGCTTTTTTCAGCCATTGTGACTAAGTGATTTTTTAATCGGTCTATTTTTTTTTGGTCAAAATTGTCAAACTGTATAGGCATCTTTTTTTATTTTAGTTAATAGTTAAGAGAGAATAGTTATTAGTTGTTGTTTGTTGATTTATGTATGGGTATGACTTGAATGAAGCGGACGTGATTGGTATGCGAGGAGTAGTTATTAATGTTTATCGTGCCTTGATGTTCGTAGCTTTGCTCATTAATTTTATCTTCAGCAATATCAAACGTTCCGAAATCGGACTGCACAGATACATCGCTTGGCTCATCTATTAGAATAAAGAATTGGTTATAGGCATCGAGTTCTATTTTTTCGTTGGCTTGTAACACAAAGTGTCTAAAGCGGATGTAGTAACGTGTACCATAACCCAATTCATTCATTCGGCGGGGGATATATTCTAAGGCAAGTGCTGCGTTCATTTTTTTGATTTTATTGTTTATACCACAAATAAATTTTTAATAGGTAGCTTAGGTCTGTGCCGGTTTGTTTACCGATAGCATCTTTATAAATTCCCTGTATAATTGTGCTATTGGCATCTACACTAATTGTATCTTCAAATTGTTTGCTTTGGTGTGTGAATGGTTTTATTTTAATAAAAGCACTTTTTGTAAAATCTGCGAAATCCAAATTATTATCGACTTGTAATTGCCCTGCGTAAAAAATATTAGCACGCTCACAACTTTGTAATTTTAAATCGCCTATTAAGGTGTTGGCTTTAAAACGTGTAAATTCACTTGCTGTTGGGGTTGTAATAAGCTCCGATATAAAATGTCCGCCCAATTCAACTCCTACAATCTTCTTAGCGGTTTGCGGTAATTTTATTTGAAAGTGTTTTACTTGTCCTGCCTTTATAATTTTTAAAGGCGTGATAATAACTTGCCTGTCTATCATAACTCGTCCTCCATCATACAATCCACATACAAGGCTACTCGGTAAGGCACAAAGGGTGTTCTGCTATCATCAGTATCAGTATAACTTAGTTTGATAATACCATTGCCAATCAACACATCGCCTAAAGGATAATAGCGTAAGTTGGGCGCAACATTAAGACCTGTCATTAATAATTTACTTTCGTAATTTTCAGGGAAGTATTCCTTATTATTAATTTCAATTTTTTGCGTGCCTCTGTAATACAGCAAATCATCTTTATCCGATGTAA
Source organism: Bacteroidota bacterium (assembly GCA_025363015.1). Lineage (GTDB taxonomy): Bacteria > Bacteroidota > Bacteroidia > B-17B0 > Aurantibacillaceae > Aurantibacillus. The sequence continues at coordinate 4,771 of JANYEQ010000143.1, read as the reverse complement.
CTAACACACCTTTTATGAGTTTGATATTTTTATCTAATTCAAAAGGCTTACTTACACTGCTATTTGCCGCATTTATTTGTATGTCAAATCTTTTTTTTATTGGCTGTAACATAATTGCTTGTTTTAATTTTTATTTTTTAGCGGTTCTAAAGTCCTCCCCTTTCGGGGAGGATTTAGGTGGGGCATATTTACTATGGCGTGGTAATTGTTCCGTGTAAGCCTACAAACAAATGGGTTTTGGCATCTAAGCCGTCCATTGTTCCTAATTCAATAGTCATCTCCATTAAGATGTCATCGTGAATTAAACGTGGGTTAGCTAACTTGTAATAACCCAATGGCACATTGTGCATATTACTTGTTTTAAACACATTGTTACTGGTTTCGGGAACGATTTGTTTTTTGTTGCTTTTTAACGAGAACTCGCCGTTGGTAATTGGTGCAAAATCTTCCAATGCACCAAAGCGTGTGGACATTACTTTGTCTTTGGTTAAATCAGCAGCAACTCCTGCTAACAATACAATTCCACTTACTAAAAACGCTTGGTTTTTTGGTAATTTGGCATTGGACACATTACGCAAGCCGATTTCTTTGTCGTCTTGTGTTTCAAACATTTTTATTGTTTTTGAACTTACAGGCTTGATGCTGTAAATCACAGTATCAGCCAAACGCAACTCGCCTTTTGCCAAGCCTTCTTTAATGTGTGCAGGTAATTCGGCAAAATGTTTTTCCATTTCGGCACGAGAACCTCTACTCGATGCGCCTGTACTGGCTAATTTATTAATGGCACGCAAGCGTTTAAGGGGGTTCATTTGTCGCAATGCGCCAAGCAATTCTTCACTGCCTTCCAAGCCTTCTAATCCTAACAAGGCTCCCACGTTGTTGTATTCTTCTACTCCTTCTAATAGGTCTAACATAATTTTTCTTTTTTTTGGTTTAACTTTTATTTCTTTTTTTGTTTTTAAAAGGGCATAGCTTTCCTGTTCCGCTACTTTTATTAAATAGGGTTTGCTTATACTGCAAGATGTTTAAGTAGGAACGGTAAGGCTTTTAGCTCTTTTTGTTTGTATGATGATTAATAGATTTTTTCATCTCCTATGCCAGCCATATCATCATTTGAACCTGACATTTGTTTGCTTTCGTATTGCTCTCCTAATCGTGCAATTTCTTGTTCGATGTTTTCGAGCGAACCCATATCGAGTTCCTGCGTTTCGGTTTTGGGGTACTTAAAATACTTGATGTTTCCCATACCGTTTGCACCATCCTCTGCTCCTGATTTTTTTGATTTCATTAGTTTATCAATGTATAAACGTTGTTTAAAATTGTTGCTAAATGATTTTACTCGCTCTTTAATTCCGTTTAAACCTGATAACCCATTGACGGCACCCGAACTAATTTGATAACCTCCCGAAGCCATCATTCCTAATCCGAAACTTGTCGCCATTGGCATTCCTGTATAATGACCAATAAGCGATGTGCCTAAACCAACCAATAGTGAGGGTTTGCCAATGGCTGCTCCCGCTAAGCCACCACCTACAACTCCTACTACCAAATCTTTTACAGATTCAATCGCACTGTTTTTTGCATTGCCTTTTGTTTCCAGTTCTTTTGTTAATGCCATTATGTGCGATTGTTTTGCATTACTGGATTTTTTACTTTTCTTTTTTTTGCTCATCTTACTTTTTTTTAAAGGGTTTGTAATTTTTTACATTAAGGCAATGTTTTCTTTTTTGCCCTGTGTGGATTTTGTTTTTCCCTTTGTTTTTGTTTTCGTTTTTCTCATACCGTTTAAACTGGGTTGTGCCTTTTTAGTTGTTGTTTTTTGAGTGCTACCTTTTACGGCTCTGTAACCCAAATACAATACTGCCGCCGCACCTAAGCCAATGCCCAATGGCTTCATCCACTTTTTATTGCTGTCCCAAAATTCTTTAAATCCTTTTTTAGGTGCATTGTTTGAAGGTGTTTCGGTGGTTGCCGTTCCTTTGTTTGCCACACTTCTTTCGCCTGCGTTTTCTGTTTCACTTTCTGCGGTACTATTTACTTCGTTGTTTGTTTCCTTTGTTGCAGGTAGTGAACTTTCATTTTCTCCGCTATTTGAACTTGATGAATTGGAACTGTTGTTATTTGCACTTGAGTTACTGCTTGGGGTTTCATTTGAAGCGGTTTCCTGTGTTTTAGTTTCACTTGTAGAATTGTTTTGAGTTTCTGTGGATGAACTATTTTGGTTATCGTTTGCCGAATCACTCTCGCTTGTTGTTGTGTCTTCTGTGTTTTTAGAAGCAGTATCATTAAAATCATTGCCAGCTTTTTTATTCGGGAATAAATTGCCTACTGATTTTAAAAGTGCCGCAATAGTTGCCATTACAGTTGTTGCAGAAGCAATAGCGGTACTGGTAGCTACAACACCTAAGCCTTCTGTACCTTCTAAACCACTTACAAATTCATCGTGGTAAACGCCTGTTCCTAATAAAGTCGGTAAGTTGGAATAGTCATTAATGCCCGACATATTATCGTAAGTGTTAGTAAGCCCTAATCCGTTTACTTCTTTGTTTCGGTTGCCCTTACCCTCCAGTATGGCTTTTTTTAAGTTTTCGGGTTTGCCACCTGCTGCAAAAAATATTTGTTCGGTTTTATATAAAATATTTTTCAACTTATTAAACTTGCTCATATCTGCACCTCGTTTTTGCGCTTCATTTGCTTCGAGATAACCCCACTTTAATTTTTGGGCAACTTTTAAAACGTTGAGTTTCATTGAGGCTAAGATGCCTGCTCGTAATAAAGCGGTAGCAGGGTTTACTTTATTAACCTTATTGAGTGTTCGTTTAGCAACGTTTTTAAATTTTTGAAAGCCTTTTCGTTTTGATTGACCGCCTTGATTTTCAGAAGGCATTGCAGAGGTATTACTATTACGTTTAAAAATTTTCCCTAAATCTTTTGTCCCGTTTTCCCAACCAAATAAATCTTGCGTGTCCACATTTATTGGCTGTTTTTTATTTTCTATTCCATCTAAATATTGTAAATCCATTTTGTAGTCTTCTTTTTGTGTGTATGGTTCTTCGTAATTAAATTTATCTACTACACAATCCATCGTGATATAGTTGCCATTCCCTATTGGTACTATGGGGTAGATGTGTTGAAAATAATCTTCTTTGTACTTTGTGATGCGGTTTATAACAGGTATGTTTAAAACACTCAAACACGTTCCGATAAATGTGGTAAAGCAATCACAGTCGCCCACGCCATCGTGTATTAATCTTCGTGGACTTCTTACCTGTTCTATTCCTCGCTCATCTTTTTTGTAAGCAATGTGATGTTTTACAAAGTGCCATAATTTCTCACAAACCGCATAGGTGGATAGGTTTTGTAATTCTTGGCTCACAAATTTTTCTACTTGATATTGCGTTTTCTTTACCACCATTGGTATAAAGGCAACGGTATCGCTTACACCTGCACCTTTTTTTACGGTGCGGTCTATTGCCAATGCTTTCGGGAACAAATGGCGATAGGGTTCAAGGCTTTGTATTTTTATGATTGTAGTTGATTCCATATTATGCCTTTGGTTTTAAAGTGAAGTCGTCCGATTTTTCGTATGGCAGTTTTTTCCAACCTAAGTCCACTGTACTAATTGTTTTTACAGTTACAACTGCGGGTTGTTTTTGTAAAAGCAATTTGATTAATCCGCCTCCTATTGAAAAAATACCTGTGATTGGAATGTTAATGAGTATGGCTTCTACATTTATTTCTCCGTTTTTTGGTATGGTAATATTTTTATTGATGACCTGTGATGTGCCTATTACTGCATCTTTAAAAAGTATTTTTACAAAAGGGTATTTTATTTTGAAAGAAACCGAACTTGGGTTTTTTATCTGCACATCTACTCTTAGTGTTAAACCGTCCAATTTTACGGAGTGAATGTTTGTCTTTACAACAGTTTGCAAATTGTTACTGGCTTTGTTTAATCGGCTTCCATAAGTAACCAACCCAACAACACCTGCGCCGATGCATGATATAAGTCCTATTTTTTTCCAGTTAGCCATTTTTTTATTTTTTCTTTTTTTGTCTTGTTTCTTTTTGTCTTGTGTCCTGCTTCTTTTTTTAGTTCTGCTTTTTGTTTTTCATCTTGTTAGAAAAATAATCGCCTGTTAGTTTAAAGGTCATCCATATTGCACCCCCTATGATGGCTTTTACGGCATAGTCCATTAAACCCGAATAATCTAAGTTGGCAAAGAGAATAGCACCTGTTAAAAATGTGTGCGAGGTGCTGTCGCTTGCTACTTCATTTGTTTTCATTTTATCCTCCTTTTTTAGTTTGTTGTTGTTTTGTGAGTACAAAGATTAGCAAGGGTTTTGGCACGCTGACCGCATTTTTAACGCCGCTTGCTTTTGTTTTATTTTCGTTTTTTCCTGTTTACGTTCTTATGCGGCTTGGTTTACTATTTGTCCCGGTACACCATAAGTATCAATGATTAAAAGCACTTGTTTTACATTGTACAATCCGCCAATGGCTTCGCCTAATTGTGGTTGAATAGATTTCATCCATCTGTTGAAGATGTGTTTTGAGATGCCTAATAAATGGTACATTTCTTTTTTGCCGTAAGGTTTTAACTCAAAAGGTTTTTCCATTACGATTATTTTTGCTGTTGTATTCATTGTTTATTTTTTTATGGGTTAGTGATTTTTTTATTTTTTAAAAGTTTAAATATTGTATGTGCATTACGCTATTCATAAAGAGTTGTACTAAGTCGTTTTGTTTTAAACGGATTAATTCTTTGCG
>JANYEQ010000142.1 GCA_025363015.1 Bacteroidota bacterium | reverse complement strand
TAATTATATTTAAAAAATTAATTACTAAAAGTTATGTAAAGTAAACTACAATTATAACATTTTAAACGGTTAAAAACAGTATTTTGTTGTTTGATTTATTAACCAATTAAAAATTATATTTGCAAAAGTATAACCTATGTTATTTAACTCGCTTCACTTTTTAATATTTTTACCAATTGTTATTGGTTTATTTTATGTGTTAGCCGCAAAACATAGGTGGATATTGTTATTTGTAGCCAGCTGCTATTTTTATATGGCCTTTGTGCCAAGCTATATTTTAATATTATTTTTTATAATTATAGTAGATTATGTGGCGGCACTTACTATTGAGCAAACCAAAGGGCGGCTAAAATTATTTTATTTAATAGTTAGTTTAGTGGCAAACATTGGAATTTTAGGTTATTTTAAATACATAAATTTTATTAACGTTAATTTAACCGAGTTGTTTTCGTTTTTTGATTTACATTTTTATAATAAAAATAATGATTATGTATTACCCATTGGTTTATCGTTTCATACCTTTCAATCGTTAAGCTATACTATTGAAGTATATAGAGGCAAACAAAAGGCCGAACGGCATTTGGGTTACTTTGCCAATTATGTATTATTTTTTCCGCAAATGGTAGCAGGGCCTATTGAGCGTTATGCAACGCTAGGTACCGAATTAAAAAAAGAAATCAAGCCTATTTACCAAAATTTTAGTAATGGTTTTAGGCTACTATTATTTGGCTTATTTATTAAAATGGCAGTGGCCGATAATATTGCACCCGTTGTAAACCAAGTGTATAATAACCCAGCCAATTTTAATAGCTTACGCATTTTAAATACTATTTTTTTGTTTTCGTTTCAAATTTATGCCGATTTTTTTGGCTACTCAACCATTGCTTTGGGTTGTGCTAAATTAATGGGCATTACTATTATGGATAATTTTAAAACGCCCTACCTATCAAAAAGTATTACTGAGTTTTGGAGGCGATGGCACATATCGTTAAGCACTTGGTTTAAAGATTATTTATACATTAGTTTAGGGGGTAATAAAGTAAAAATACCCCGTTGGTGCTTAAATATTTTAATTGTATTTACTATCAGTGGTTTGTGGCATGGCGCCAGCTGGACGTTTGTAATTTGGGGTCTTTTGCATGGATTAATGATTTTGTTAGAACGCTTATTTAGCAAACTATTTAATTTTACAATAAAAGAAGGTGTAAGTTTTATTAACATTTTACTTATTATAAAAACATTTATAGTAAGCTCAATTATTTGGGTATTTTTTAGAGCCGAAAATTTTGAAAAAGTAACGCTAATATTTAAAGCCTTGCTTAAAAATAATAAAGCCGTAGCTAGTGATATAAATTATATAATGCCTTTTATTTTTACTATAATTATTATACTTGCCGATGTTTTATTATACAATAAGCGTTTTGATAAAGCATTAAATACACTAGCAACACCCTACCGTTGGGCTATTTATAGCTTGTTATTGTTTGGTTTATTAGCACTATCGGGTATACAAAAATTTACATTTATTTATTTTCAATTTTAAATGGTAAAAAAAATTAGCATACGTATTTTAATGTTGTTACTTGTTTTAATAACCTTAAATTTTATTTATACCTACACCTTATTTAAAAAAGATATAGGAGATATGTGCCCCCAAGCATTAGAAATAAAGAAGGCACAAAACAGTACCGATATTTATTATTTTGCCGAATCGAGTAATTTTAATACGCGCGAAACAGATTCAATACAAAATAGTATATCTGAAATTACAAACTTTTTTTATCCTAAATTAAAAATAACAACCATACAAACGCCAGCAGTGCATGCTTTTATGTATAAAAATTGGTTAGGTCAAATAAACACATCTAAAAAATTACCCAAGGCTATTATTATTACTTTAAACTCGCGCTCGTTTGATGCCACTTGGATAAACTCTAATTTAGAAACTCAGTTGCAACAATCAATGGTACTTTTGCGCCCCTACCCTAACATTATTAATAGGTTTGCTTTATCGCTACAACTATTTGATACCAAAACTGAAAAAGAACGTGAGCAAATTATGCTTACTAATTGGGATACTACAAAACTTATTTTTCCGTTTACGTTTAAATATAAAACCGTTAGAGAATGGGATTATACTACCAATTTTGAAAATTTTTATAAAAACCCCGATGGCAGTAAAAACGAAAGTAAAACCATTTTAGCCTGCCATTATATAAAAACCTATGCTTTAAATATTAATAATAATAACCCCCGCGTAAAAGATTTTGATGCTATTTGTAATTGGTGCGCCCAACACCACGTTAAACTATATTTAAACCTATTAGCCGAAAATGTGCAGTATGCCGATAGCCTTGTAGGTAAAGAATTAGTTTTTTTAATAAAACAAAATAGAGATTATTTAGTAAAACGTTACAACACACAAAACTGTACCGTGGTAGATAATTTAGAAGTAGTAAACGGTATAGAATTTACCGACCAAAGCTGGACTACCGAACACTACAGCTACAAAGGCCGAATGATAATTGCTAAAAACCTAGCCACTGCCTTAAAAACACAATTTGGTAACTACTATAAAAAAGCGTACTAGTTGTGCTTTAAAAAATTACCCAAACATTAAAAAAGCGCATTAGCTAGGCCAACACGCTTTTTAAATTAAATAATTGTTTTTAATTTAACACTGTGCTTACAGCACTGCACAACTAATAGGGCTGTTAAACTCATGCTCCCCATTTACATCAATTAGCGCTACCCTAAACCAGTATTTAGTACCCGATGTTAAACCACTAATTATTACTTTGCTGGTTGATGTAGTTTTATAATTTACCCAAGTAATACCATCGGTGCTGTACTGCCATTTGTAAAAGGTTTTTACTGCGTATTTGCAACGCACTTTAGCCTCGCCTAAATTGTTTGTAGCTCTGGCCTCAAAAGTAGTTGTAGTTTTTACCCCTTTCTTTTTTACATCCATACCCGCTAAGTGTATAATGTTTTCGTCGTAACCAGCAATGCCCTCCACGTAGTGCGCTAAATCGTTCATTAGCTTCATTAAATCGCCCTCTTTATCATGCTCAATAGCAGTAAGGCTTTTACCACCATCTTGGGCATTTTCCCAACTGGTTTGTAAATTGCCAATGCTTACAGTTACTGTTGCCAAAGCAGGGTTGGGGCTGGCAAACACTACTAGGCTTGCTGTTATTTTTGCCACAATGGTAATGGCTTTATTTATTTTATCGGGCACCGATAATGTACTCATATTCAGTGCCACTTTTAAACTATTCTTTTTCATGTTAGTGAATTTTAGAATGTTACTGTACAGCTGAGCCTACTTTTACCTTAGCATAGCCAAGATTTTTTTTTGGGTTTTTAACCGACTGCGATAGGTATTAAAGATTTGCAAAGCGTAAGTGGTTTAGCCTTTTTGCCGAACGTGTTTTGCACACTTTAATGTATACTACCGAACCTTATAAGGTATTACGGAGTGTTTAGTAATTTAGTTTATCAATAAATAAATTATTTTCTAAAACAAAGTTACAGCAAGGGTTTACAAAAAAATTACGGTATTGTATAACTGGTAGGTATTTTTATATAAGTGGTTGCTTTTTACAAAAAACTGGTAAGCGTTTTTAATAATTGGGTTTAAAAAAGGTTTTTAATTAAGCAGTTTGACTCTTATTTTAAGATTTAGATTTTTTATTTAACACTAACAACTCTTTATTTAAAAATTTAAACCCTTTGTTTAACACTATTAGGGGTTTTTTTAACGTTTTATACTCTTTATTTAAAAATAACAATGCTTTATTTAAGGAGGTTAATTATTTATTTAAAAAGACTAATTTTTTACTTAACGTTTTATACTCTTTATTTAATATTAACAATACTTTATTTAAGAAAGCTGAATTTAAATTTAATAATTTAAACTCTTTATTTAACATTAACAACCCTTTATTTAAGCACAATTAAATGGGGTTTGTAATATATTTTGTTAGGGTAAAAAATAAGATGTTATATATAGTAAGAAAATTAGATTAATAAGAGTGCCTTTAACTTATTTTTTTGAGGATATAGGAGTAAATGAAAAAAATAATGCAGCGCAATTGCAAGAGATAATAAAATTTCTTAACAAACAAAATATTTTATTTGAAAAGCAAAATGATTTGCACGCTAAATTATTGAAATACTTATATAATAAAAAACAATAAAGCCCTATTAATTGTATTTTAAATGTATTTTAAATAATTGAAATGGTACTTTAAACATGTGTAATAACTTAAGTTTAGAACCATCAACATCTTGCCATTGCATAACCCCATGTTCAAATAATAATTGTTCAATATTGTTTTTGTTTAGATTACGAATACGGGCAATTAATTCAATATCAAATAACCAGCTTGTAATGAAGGGCTCGCTAAATATTAACGGGGCAATATCAGCTCTAATTAACTTTGCGCCACACTGGGTATCATATACAGGTAGTTTTAAAATAATGCTAGCAAAGGTTGCAAATACCCGTCCTAATAAATGTCTTTTACGTTTCCTTATAATTTTAGAACCTAAGCGTTTCCAACGTGAACATAAAATAAGCCATAAATTTTGATTTTTTTCTGCTATATGGAACATTAATAAAACTTCTGAAAAGGGTGTTGCTAAATCTGCATCTAAATAGATTATAAACTTATATAAGTTTGAGTTAGCCATTTTTAAAACACCTTGTCTGATAGCTTCGGCTTTACCGGAGTTTTTTTCTAAACTTAAAATAGAACAGTTATCAGGATGAGTATTTTTTATTTGTAAAAGCACGTCTAATGTAGTATCACTACTCCCATCGTT